>CBFCWN010000048.1:0-31632 GCA_965601515.1 uncultured Myxococcales bacterium
GCCCCGCAGGTGACCTGACAGCGGCGTCACCTGCGGAGACGTCGAGACTCAAAAGGGCAAGCGTCGCGGGAGCGCGAGCCCGTAGGGCGAAGCCCGGCGCGCATGCGCCGGCAAGCCGGGCGCGAAACGCCTCGACTCGCGGTCGCCCTGCTGCACGCCGACACCCGCGTGCTTCTGCTGCGTTTCGCGAATCGCGCGGGTTGATCGGCAAGTGCCTGAGATTGTTTGGGTTTTGGGGGGCCCGCGTGTCCCCTATTTGCGGTGGACGGGGTAGATTCGGCGGGGGCCATCTCGGCGGGGGGGGAGCACTCGCAGGGCGTCGAGCTTGATCTTTTTTCGCGTGGCGTTGGGGAGCTTGATGATGGTGACGCCGTCGCCGGAGAGGCCCTCGATCTTGCAGAGGCCGAACTTGGCGTGGTCGATCCAATCGCCCTTGGCGGGTTTCGGGATGTCCGGCTCGGGCTCTACGACCGCGGAGACCGCGGCCACCTGCGCCCATGCGCCAGGGGGTTCCACGGCTGAGGGTTCCGCGTTGGCGGCCGGCGCGTCGTGCTCCTCTGCACCCGCCCAAAGCTGAAGTCCGGTGGCGGGATCGTCCGCGCGTCGCAGCTCGAGCTCGTCGAGGCACTCGATGCGAAGCTCGAGCGCGAACACCACGCCGTCGTCGACATGGCCGCCGTACGTCACGTCCTTCCCGTCCTCGCGAAGCGAAATCGTCGCATGCAGATGCCAGAACGGTTCCTCTTCCCGAAGCGAGAGATTTCCTTGCATCGACAAGAGCTCGCATCGTTCGAACCGGTGGGCCTTTTCGTAGCGACGCGTCTCCTGATTGTACTCGGTGAGGTCGATCCATTCGAACGCGCCGATCGCGCTCACCCAAGCCGTCCGAACGTCGTGCTCGTCGACGATCCGATGAAGTGCGGCACGCAGCGTCTCACCCCGAGACACCCGGCCGATGATGACTCGCGATATCCGCGTGTCGAAAGTCAACGAATGCGTCGTATCGCTCACGTGGTGGCCTGTGTAAGGCGCTCGTCCTTCGCGTCCACCGCATCGACAAAGAGCTTGAAGTACTCGCCGGCGCTCAGCAGCGCGAGCGCAAGGCTGAGATAGAGCAGCAACAGACCAACCTGCGCGAAGTCGAATTCGGTTTGGTAGAAGCCGAAGTTGACGACGTACCGGTTGTGCACGACGAGCATCAGGATCGCGGTCATCTGAAGCGCGGTCTTGTCTTTCCCGGTTCGCATCGCCGCCATGACGACGCCTTCACTCATCGCGATCGTGCGAAGCGCCGTGATCGCCAGCTCCCGCCCCAACATGATGATGACAGCCACGACTCCGAGGAACGGAAGCCGACCCAGGTAGGCCAAGAAGATCAGAGTCGACATCACGAGCAGCTTGTCCGCGAGTGGATCGAGGAACTTCCCGAGCACGCTGATTTGGCCCCACTTCCTCGCCAGGTACCCATCGATCAGATCGGTCAGCGCCGTCCCGATGTAGAGAATCGCCGCCCAGAAGTTCGACTTTGGCGTCCCCTCCCACATCAGGAACAGGACCAGTGGAATGAGGGCGATGCGCAACATCGTGAGCAGGTTCGGAAGGTTGATGGCATCCTCCCGAATGGAGGTTCGCTTGGGTGTTGCGTCGTTCATGCCCGGAGGTGTACCCCACGAATCGGGTCGCGTCTCCACTCTCCCGGCATCGCCCTTTAGGCTTATTCCCCAATCCCTCAAGAGACGTCGCCAGATGGTTGCATCAAAAACCCGAGATCGACACACTCCGGTACCGGGATTCTGATGTTGGAACTCACTCGGAACGTCGCCGAGCGCGCGCGCACGGTTCTGGGCATTACCGTCCAGAACCTAGCCATCCAGGACGTCATCGCGCTTTCGTTCCACGCGTACGTCTTCCTCCGCATTTCCATTGCGCCAGGTAGCCCGGACGCGATGATGGCAAGGCGGCTCGCACTCGCCCTACTCGTCGTGACCGCGTGCTGCATGGTGCTCAGCCGAGGCGAGCTCATCCGGAACTCTCGCGCTCGGGCACTGACGTACCGGATGGGCCTGTTCGTCCCGATGGTCCTCTCCTATTTCGAGATGCGCGTGCTGCTGCCGGCACTTCGTCACGACCTCATGGATGGCCGACTCTTCGCCATCGACCAGTGGCTGCTTGGCACCACTCCGTCGGTCTGGATGTCGTCCTGGAACATCCCGCCGGTCGTCGAATGGTTCTCCTTCTTCTACTACACGCACTTTTTCGTCCTGGTCCTCATGCTCGTTCCAGCCCTCTTCCTCGGCAGAGGCCGGCGCCTGGCCGAGCTCATGGCCGGCGGCATGCTGATCATCGCGACCGGGCACTTCCTCTACACCCTCGTCCCGGGCGCAGGCCCCTACGCCACCCTCGTCTTCAACGAACCGCTCGCAGGAGGCTTCTGGTGGCGGCAGGTCGAAATCACGGTGGCAGCCGCCGGTGCACAGCTCGACATCTTCCCGTCGCTGCACACCGCTTGGCCGACGTACTTCACGCTCCACGCGTACGCGCACCGCGACTACCCACCGCTGAGATTTCTGTGGCCCATCCTAGGATTCATCGCGCTCAACATCGTGATCGCGACCATGTTCCTCCGCTGGCACTGGTTCATCGACGTCGCGCTAGGGCTCCTTCTTGCCGTCGCGGCACGGCGCTTCGCGGTGGCGGTCTCTAGTCGCGAAGAAGGCAGAGGAAGCCTATACGACCACCGCCAGCCGGTGTGGGAGCCGCTCTAGCGCTTGTTGCCGAGCGAGCCGATGTCGCGGAGCAGGTTTTCCGGCACCTGGATCTCGGGGCGCCCTTCCATCTCGCGTACCTTGCGACGAATCCACCACACGAGCCCGCCGATCATCGCGAGCGGCACCACGGTGAGAAAGATGGTCGTGTCGACGAAGGCCTGACGGTTCTCCTCGAGGGGCGACGCACACGACGGACACGCGTGTGCCACATCGACCGCCCAGCCGATGATGGCCGCGGCAAACACCCCCGTGAATGTCAGTATCCTCGTAAGCCGGCTCATAGATAGACCTGCCAGTAGAGGATAGGCCAGACGCCAACCACGAAGTACCAGAAAATCTGGGCGGGCCAGAAGGTGAAGCGGTCGAGGTCGTTTCGCGAGAGCTTCTTGTACGTGTACAGCAGGATGAAGAACCCAGCGACGACGTGAAGCGCATGGGTACCGACGAGCAGATAGAAGAACCCGCCGAGCTGGCTCGAAGTCAGCGTGAGCCCCTCACGAATCAATGCGACCCACTCTGCCCCTTGGAATAGGACGAAGATGCCGCCGAGCGCGATGGAGGCGCCTAGAAGCTTCTTGGCCTTGTCAGACTGCTGAAGGAACGCGCGGTTCGCGAAAAACAGGAGCACGCCGCTCGCCAGGAGCGCCGCGGTGTTGAAGGCCGTCTCCTCGACGGGAAGCCGAGGCTGCCCGGGCGGTGGCCACCCGCCGATCGCATTGCTCTTGCCGATGACGAACGCGCTGATGAGCCCGGAGAAAAACATGACCTCCGTGGCCACGAAGATCAGCATGCCCAGGACGCCGCTCGGAATAACGGGTTCGCGCTTGATGGGTACGCCGTATGGGCGTCCTAATGCGTCGTCAGCCATGCGCGAACTCTCCCTCCGTTACTCTTCGAAGCCTTGCTCTCCGCCGTAGTCGATGAAGCCTTTTTCGTGCTGCTCACCGAGCGCTCGCTCGATTTCAGCTTCCGCCGCGACGTTCTGCCAGTTTTGGCCCTCGTGCCTCATCACATCTGGGGCCACGCCCGCGAAAAGCAAGAACATGAACACCAGCATCGTCCCGAGCATGTACGAGATGTACCGCTTCTCGATGTTCAGGTGCATGAAGTTCTTGGCGACCATGTAGGCCTTCACGATGGCGATGCCGAAGGCCGTGAGAATGGTGATGTGCCACGCCTTGATGTACCAAAACTCGGCGTACGGGGCGACGATCGGCCCAATGACGCTCAAGACGAGCAGCACGAGCAGGATGGCCCAAATCTTTACGTAGTGAGACGGCGAGTGGTCAACGTCGTCGGTATGCTCATCAGCCATGTTCGTTCGTCCTCACTTCGCGATGTAGAGAAGAGGAAAGAGGAAAATCCATACGATGTCGACGAAGTGCCAGTAGATGCCGATCAGCTCGACACGATGGAGCTCCTTGCCCCGCCACGCGTCTCTCGCGATGATCAGCATGATGATGCACCCCGCGATGACGTGGAGCGCGTGGATACCGGCCGCCGTGTAGTAGAAGGCCCAAAACCCGTTCTTGGTAATGGTGAAGCCGTGCGAGATTTCGTACGACCACTCATAGGCCTTGATGCAAACGAACACCAAGCCGCCGCCGCACGTACCGAGCAACCACTTCGCCGCGGTCTTGCCGTCACCGTGCTCCGCCGCGTGGTGTGCGAGCACCGCGAATAGAGACGACGTGAGCAGCACGAACGTGTTCGTGGCTCCGATCCAGGTGTTGGTATGCGACGCGTACTCGGCCCACTCTGGATGGCCGATGCGATGCATGATGTAGGCCGCGAGGAGGCCACCAAAGATGACGATTTCGGAGCCGACGACCCACCAAACGGCGAGCTTGCCGGTGGGTATGCCGGTAGCGCTCCGGGTCGTAGCGATCGGTCTAGTAATGCTCATCGATTCCTGCTCACTCCGCGGGTGCTGTGTCGGGCGGGACGTTCTGCGGCCAGTAATCCTCTTCGCGGCCGGGCACGCTGTACTCGTATGGTCCGCGATAACAGTTCGGAAGACCTTCCGGCCAGTTGCCGTGCGGAGGCGGTGACTCCGCGGTCCACTCGAGCGTGTTCGCCTCCCATGGGTTCTTCCCGGCCTTCGGCCCAAAGAACATGCTCTTTACGAAGTTGAAGAGGAACACCAGCTGGAAGACGAGCATGACGATCAGCGCCGACGTCGCGAGGACACGAAGGTCCTGCAGCCCAGCCAGGTCCGGGAAGTTTTGGAAGTTGTAGATTCGTCGGTGCTGACCGGCGGCGCCCAGAACGAACAGCGGAATGAAGATGAAGTTGAACGAGATGATCGTGCCCCAGAAGTGAATCTTGCCGAGGCGCTCGTCCATCATCCGACCGAACATCTTCGGGAACCAGTAGCTGATCCCGGCGAAGAACCCGATGACCGCGATCGGGAAAAAGGTGTAGTGGAAATGCGCGAGCACGAAGTACGTGTCGTGGAAGTAAATGTCCGAGCCACTCGCGCCGAGGAAGATGCCGGTGATGCCGCCGATCAGGAACTCCGCGAGGAACGCGAGCGCCCAAAGCATCGGAGTCGTCAGCCGAATGCGCCCTCCGTACAGCGTGGCGATGAAGAGGAACAGCATCTCGGCAATCGGAATCGAAATGATGAGCGTCGTGATCGTGAATACGTTTGCCATGCGCGGGTCGATACCGGCGACGAACTGATGGTGTGCCCACACGAAGAAGCTGATGATGCCCGTAGCAAAGGCAGTGTAGAGAATCAGCTTGTAGTTGAAGAGCTTCTTTCGAGAGAACGTCGTGATGATGTCTGCGACGATGCCCATCGCCGGCAGGAGCACGACGTAGACCTCCGGATGCCCGAAGAACCAGAATAGGTGCTGCCATAGAATTGGGTCACCCCCGCGTCCCGGGTCGAAGAACCCGGTGCCAATGACCTGATCCATGAAGAGCATGATGGCGCCGGCAATGAGCGGACCGACCGAGGCCATGAAGAGGATGCTCGCGATGACGATCATCCAGAGCACCATCGGGATGTCGTGCATCTTCATGCCGGGCGCGCGTGAGTTCATCAGGGTCGTGATGAAGTTGATGCCGCCCAACAGGAACGCGACGAACTCGAGCGCAACCGCAACTAGCCACAACGTCGAGCCAAGAGGCGTGAGGTTGTATTCCGCGTTGGCGGAAAGAGGCGGGTACGCGGTCCAGGCGCCGCCGAAGCCGCCACCCGGAACGAAGAACGAGGCGATGAGAATGACCGCACTGATGAAGAAAATCTGAAACGACAGCCGGTTGATGCGCGGGAAGACCATGTCGTCCGCGCCGATCATCAATGGGATCAGGAAGTTGCCGAAGGCCGCGATGAGCACCGGCATCGCGACCCAGAAGATCATGATGGTGCCGTGGTTCGTGACCAGTGCGTTGTACTCCCCCTGCGACACGACCCCGTACCCCGGAACGCTCTCGCCCGGGAAGGCAAGCTGCATCCGGAACGCGTACGACATGTACCCGCCGATGAGCGCCATGACGATGCCCGTGAACATGTACTGCATCCCGATGACCTTGTGGTCGACGGAGAAGATGTACTTGCTCCAGAAGCTCTGCTCGTGGTGGTGGTCGTGACCGTGGTCCTGGGTCTCGTGAGTGGTCTCTACCGTTGCGGTTGCTTCAGCCATCGTTTTTCCGTTCAGCGGGCCGCGAGCTTGCCCGAGCTGTTTTGCGACATCCATGCCGCGTGTTCTTCTGGAGTCTCAATGACAATCCGAGCGCCCATGATGCCGTGACCGATGCCACACATCTCAGCGCACTGAATGTCCCACTCGCCCGCTTCCGTTGGTTCGAACCAACCCTTCATCACACGACCCGGGATGGCATCCTGCTTGAGGCGAAACACAGGAACCGAGAAGTCGTGAAGAACGTCGTTTGAGATGAGCTCGTAGTGGTACGTCTTCCCCATTTCGACGTGAAGCTCGTTGAAGGAGGTGATGTCGTCGTCGGTGTCGAGCTCGTTGTCGGGACCGGGATGCACGAAGTTCCAGGCCCACTGCTGGGCAACGATCCGAACGGTGCTGTCGGCTTCGGGAAGCCGCTGCTTGACGTTATACCAAACCATGATCGCCATGAAGACGATCACGAGATCGCAACCGATAATCGCGGCGTGAGGCCACGTGATCCACCGCTTCAGATCCTTCTCTTCGCCGGTGACGTACTGGGCGCGCTGCCCGGTGTCGCGAAAGCGGAAGATGAGGAAGAAAAACGCGGCGTACGCCAAAATGGCCCAGAAGCCGACTAAAACAGCGATAAGCGCGATCAGTGCGTCGATGTCGCCGGCAAACGATGAAGCGACCGGGACCCGCGAGGCGATCAGATAGTCGCCCAGCGGCGCGAAGACACTCTTGATGAAGTCGTACAGTCCTTGAATCATGTGACCCTCTGCGTGCTCGCTAAAAGAGAATGAAGCCGAACACCACGGCGATGTAAATCGCGGCGCCGACCATGGTCCAGCCCCACCAGAACTTCGTCTCCTGATCGGCGTCTCTCGTCTTCCCTGCCATACCCTATTCCTCGCAGCCTACTCTGGAAGGCTGTTAATGTACGCGATCACGTCTTTCATCGCCTGCTCGTTCGGCAACGTCATCGAGAACGGTCGCATCTTCGCGCCCGTCACGTCGCCCTCCGCGGTGCCTCGCCGGCCGGCCTTGAAGTTTTGGAGCTGCGCGAGGAGATACCAGTCATTCGCACCGGCGAGCGGCGGCCCAAACTCGTCCAGGACACCTCGGGCGTTGGCGCCGTGACACTGCACGCACGCGGCGAAGTAGACCTTGCCGGTCTCCGGATTACCGCCCTCGAGCACCGGCTCCGGATTCACAGGTGGCATGCTCGCCACGTACGCAGCCACCAGGTCAAGTTTCTCGTCCGTTTTCAGAGCCTTGGCCATCGGTACCATGCGCTTTCCCGCAAGGTCCTCCGGGTGCCAGCCCCGATACTCCTTTTGAAAGTTCCGAAGCTGCCGTTTCACGTACCAGTGCGTGAGCCCCGCGATGGCCGGCGCTCCGACCTCCGGCTTCCCCTCGCCGTTTTCGCCGTGACACTGCACGCAGCCGCCGTAGAGCTGCTTGCTGTATTCGAGGCTACCGGGCTTCGGCTTGGGGTTTTCACAGCCCGCTGCGAGCGCAACCAGCGCAAGAAAGGTCAGCGCGCCGAACTGCTTCATGATCATCATCCGCCCTCCCCCAGAGACTTGATGTAGGCCACGAGCGCGTCCACCTCCTGCTCTGGGAAGTTGTACGGCGGCATCGCCTTTCCGTACCCCTCGACAATCTGGTCCCAGGAGTTGAGAATTGAGTTTGCAAGGTAGGCGTCGTCCGCGATGACGACCTCACCGCTCGTGAGGGGACGCTCCTTCCCGTACAGCCCAAGCCAGTTCGGGCACGGCTGCTGGCGCTGTCCGTCGATCGCGTGGCAGGCCACGCAGCCCTTGGCATTGCTGAGCTTTTGCCCCCAGCATGCCATCGGATCGGGGGCGCCAGCGCACTCGGGCGGCATCTCGGCATCGCCTGCGGGCTCGAGACCGGCGCTCGCAAACGACCAGCCATTCAACGCGGACTCGTCCTCCGAAGGTTCTGGCGCGAGCGCCGCGAAATCGGAGCGCTTCTTGCTCGAGAGCTCGGAGATGGCCTTGCCGATGGGCATGGGCCCACTCGTGAGGGCGACCTCGTTCTGCTCCTTCACGAGGTCGTACTCGTCTGGCGGCACCGGCGCCTTGGCCGGGTCTCCAGAGCTGCACCCAACAAGTGCGGCGGTCGCCAACAAGGCGAGAGCGCAGGGCTTATTGATTCGGCTGAACTGCATGTGGGTCATCGTTAGTGAGTTTGGTGGTGGTGGACACTGCGTTGGAATCGCGGGTCGCCGATCGGGACCAGAGGAACCCTGGCCAGCACCCAAAACACATATGCGAGGAGAATCCCGATCGCGAAGAGAAGCGCGAAGGCGTCGGAGATCTGAAAGCCCCCTTCAGCCTGCGGCATCACGAACCAGTAGATGTCTAGGAAATGCATCAAGATCAGCCAGAAACACATGAACTGGAGCCAAGGCAGGAAGCGCTTCTGAACTCGGGAAATCAACAGCAAGAAGGGCGCGACGAAATGCCCGAAGATCAGAATGTAGGCGACGGCTTTCCAGCCGCCCTCCCAGCGTATGTGGTACCAGGTCGCCTCCTCTGGGATGCCCGCGTACCAAATCAGCATCCATTGCGAAAAGGATACGTAGGTCCAGAAGCAAACGAAGCCAAACATCAGCTTGCTCAAGTCATGGAAGTGCTCGAGGTTGATGGCGTCCCCGGTGAGTCCGCGTTTGTAGAAGCTGATCCCGACTAGGGTCGTGAACGCAAGGATAGCGATGACCGACCCCGCGAAAATGATGACCCCGAAGATTGTCGAGAACCACGCGGCTTCGAGCGACATCAGCCAGTCGAACGAGGCAAAGGTCAGCGTGAGTCCGAACAAGATCAGCGAGATCGGCGCGAGCTTCTGCATCCGAACGGTGAGACTCGGGTCGCTGCTTTCGTCCTGCTTCCTCGACCACGTGAAGTACGCGAGTGCGAGCAGTGTCCAGATCAAGAGATAGACGAGCGCGCGAGTCACCCAGCCGCGTGTGTTCAGGTATCCGAGCTTCGCCTCGATCACCTCGTGATGGAGCGCGGTTTCCTGTGGCGTATGCGCATGACCCTCTTCGTGCGCGTCGTGCGCTTCGCCGTGGTCGCCCTTCGCGCCATGGTGATCTTCGTGATCCTGGGCGTGCGCGACGCTCGCGCCGATGCTCAGGGAACCATGTTCGTCGTGCTCGCCGTGACCTTCGTGCTCCTCATCCGAGTGGGAGTCCCCGTGTTCTCCGGCGTGATCGCCGTGAGCCCCAGCGCCCTGCCACTCGTCGTAGAGATTCAGCTGCTTCACGCCAACTCCGAGAATGAAGGGAATCGCGAGAAGCGCGATGACCGGCGCGCTGCTCATCACGACCTCGACGATGCGGCGGGACGAGACGCCCCAGTGCGATGCGGTCATGAACTGGATGAGGACGAGAAAGAGACCGCCGAGCGTAAACGTTGCCGCGGCGAACATTCCAAAGAGGTAGGAGTAGCCGAGTCGTTCGGGCCCGGCGGTCAGCATCATGCCAATGCCGCCGATCAGGCCGATGACGAGCGCTGTCATCCAGGCGCGCGCCCAGAAGGCATCTTTGCCCACCCGGTAATCCGTTTTTGTGTCGTCGGTCACTGGGACTGCTCCGTTTCCTGCTGAAGCTCGCTGAGCTCGGTCTTCTCGGGCAGCTGGCTCAGCTGAAGGGCTCGAACGTAGCCGACGATGGCCCACCGATCGTCGACCGGAATGTTGGACGCATACGACGGCATGTTTCGAAGCCCGTTCCGGATGGTCGCGTAGAGCTGTCCGTCCGGAATGTGGCGAAGCCGATCGTCGTGCAACGAAGGTGCAACGAGGCCGGTGGCGCCGAGCGCGCTCGCGCGACGGGAGATCATGCCCTTACCGTTGCCGGTCATCGAGTGGCACGGTGCACAGTAGATATTGTAGCGACCCTGGCCACGCGTGAGCAGCGCCTCCATCCCGCCAAGTCGGCGAATGGACTCCTGCGGAATCTCGAGCACGTACTCGCCCGTGCTCGCGCTCGTACCGGTTTCGGTATGAACCTCAGGGACCATTTCCCTCGACACGGCTCCGGGGACGTCCGGACGCATCGAGCGCTGGTCCGCGAAAAACGGCTGCTTCTCCTGGGTGTCGTATCGCGGCTGGTTGTACATGTTGCGAATGCCGACGATTGGAGGCTTCGTACTCACCTCGCCGGTACAGCCGACAACGGTCGCGAGCAGCAATGCGGTGGCGACGAATCGCATCAGACTTCCTCCTCGACGAGCTCGAGAAACGTTGGACTCGTCGACTCGAGCAGCGCTTTCGTCCGCTCGAGGTCGAATTTTTTGTCGTCCGCTTCGATCGAGATGAAGAACTTGTCGTCGGTGGCCGCCTCGAAACGATCGGAGATGAAAATCGGGTGGTTGTGGCGCGGGAGCTTGATGATGCCCAACAATCCAAAGAGGGTTGCAAAGCCGGTCAGCAGAACGCCGAGCTCGAACATGATGGGCACCATTGACGGGAACGCGCCCGGCGGCTTTCCACCGACGACGAGCGGGTAGCCCCAGCCAATGTCGAGGAAGTTGAACTGCCAGGCGTTGGTGTACTGCATCAGCAACACTGCGATTCCAATCCCGGACATCCCGAAGATGAAGGAGATGATGCCGATGCGAGTGGGCTTGAGCCCCATTGCCTCGTCGAGCCCGTGCATCGGGTACGGCGTGTGGCAGTCCCAGCTCTGGTAGCCGGCGTCGCGCACTTTCATGGCCGCACCCGCAAGCGCGTTGGGGGTGTCGTATTCGGCCAGGTAGAGGGCGGGTTTTGAGTTTGCTTCAGACATGATTCGCCTCACTCCGCCGGGACCGGCGCCGCGGCCGCGCTCGGCTCCGCGTCACGCGCCTCGATGGCGTGCATGTCGGGATGCGCCCCCGGAAGCGTTCCTTTGACCTCGGCAATCGCGATCATCGGAATCCAACGAACGAACAAGAGGAAGAGCGTGAAGAAGAGCCCAAACGTGCCGAGATACGTCAAGATGTCGATCCCGGTCGGATGGAACATGCCCCACGAGGAGGGGAGGAAGTCACGGTACGTCGACGTCGCGATGATGACGAACCGCTCGAACCACATCCCGATATTGATGAGGATGCTGGCGACGAACATGATTGGCACGCTCGTTCGTGCTCGCTTGAACCAGAAGATCTGCGGCACGACGACGTTGCAGAACACCATCGCGTAGTACGCCCACCAGAGCGGTCCCCAGTTGCCGTCCTCATCGAGGATGCCGAACCCGAGGCGGTTGTGGAGGAATACCCACTGCTCGTACGGGTTCGCGGAGTACCACGCGATGAAGAACTCCATCGCGTATGCGTACCCGACGAGAAGCCCCGTCCCGAGCATGAACTTGTTCATCAGGTCGAGGTGCTTGACCGTGACGATGTTCCTCAAGTTGAAGACCGCGCGGCAGATCAGCATCAGCGTCGTGACCAGCGCAAACCCGCTAAAGACGGCGCCCGCGACGAAGTACGGCGGGAAGATCGTCGTGTGCCAACCAGGCAACACCGATGTTGCGAAGTCGAACGAAACGACCGAGTGGACCGACAACACCAGCGGCGTCGAGATGCCTGCGAAAATCAGGTAGGCGCGCTCGTAGTGCTGCCAGTGGCGGTGCGCGCCACGCCAACCGAGGGCGAAGGCCCCGTAGGCTCGTTTACGGCCGAGGCTCTTCGAACGGTCGCGAAGCGTCGCGAAATCGGGGATGAGGCCGACGTACCAAAAGATCACGCTGATGGTGAGGTAGGTGCTGACGGCGAACACGTCCCACATCAGCGGGCTCTTGAAGTTCGGCCACATGTCCATCTGGTTCGGCAGAGGGAAGAGGTAGTAGTCGAACCAAGGACGGCCGGTGTGAATCGCGGGGAAGAGGCCGGCGCAAAGCACGGCGAAGACGGTCATCGCCTCTGCGAAGCGGTTGATGCTCGTGCGCCACTTCTGGCGGAACAGGAAGAGAATCGCCGAGATGAGCGTTCCGGCGTGACCGATACCAATCCACCAGACGAAGTTGGTGATGTCCCACGCCCAGTAGATGGGGGCGTTGTTTCCCCACACGCCAACGCCTTGGTAGAACAAGTAGCCGAGCGCGGCGGTCATGAGGCCGAGCACGCCGAGCGACGTGATGAAGAGGAACCACCAGCCGCGCGGCGCAGGCGTCTCGGTGACGCCGGCGATGGTCTCGGTGACTTCGTGCGCTGTCGTCCCCTCAGGCAGAAGGTACGTTTCGCCGAGCTCTGAAATGGGTGCTTCGTAGCTGCTCATGTTCCTTACCCCTTCACCTTGGGGTGTGGGTTCCGGATGCGGGCCAGGAACGAAGTCCGAGGACGTGTCCCGATTTCCGGAAGCAGTTTGTAGTTGCGGTTGACGTTCTGCGCGGCCACGACCTTGCTCTTCGGGTCGTTCATGTCGCCAAAGGTGATCGCCTGCGTCGGGCAAACCTGCTGGCAGGCGCTCACCACATCGCCGTCCTTCAGGTCACGCTTGTCCCGCTTCGCGGAGATTCTCGCCTCCTCGATGCGCTGCACGCAGTACGTGCATTTCTCCATCACGCCGCGCATGCGGACGGTGACGTTCGGGTTGAACTGAAGCTTTCTCGACTCGGGGAAGTCCTTGTACCAACCGAACTTGTCGTCGAGGTACCCGTGCCAGGAGAGGTAGTTGAACCGACGAACCTTGTAAGGGCAGTTGTTGGCACAGTATCGAGTGCCCACGCACCGGTTGTACACCATGTCGTTGAGGCCCTCGGGCGAATGGACCGTCGCGTTGACCGGACAGACGTTTTCGCAGGGAGCCTCCTCGCACTGTTGACAACCCACCGGCTGAACGGCCACCTCGGGGTTGTTCTCGTCGTCGCCGACGAAGTAGCGGTCGATGCGAAGCCAGTGCATCTCGCGACCGCGCTCGACTTCGAACTTGCCGACGACGGGAATGTTGTTCTCCGCCTGACATGCCATGACGCATGCATTGCATCCGGAGCACGCGTTGAGGTCGATCACCATCGCCCACTGATGGCCCTCGCCGTAGTCCTGCTGCTTCCACAGGGGCGGCGTGTTGACCGGGTCGACAGACCTGTACGAAGCGAAGTCTGGCTCGGCGGCGTACTCCTCCACGGTGGCGTCGATGGCGATGGGCCGCTCTTCCATGCGGTCGTGCGTCTGGGTCTGAACGAGCTGATACTTGTCGGACAGGACCTCGACCTTGACGCCGGACGCGAAGTCCATCTCGTCTGAAGAGCGAAGGGGATACACGTCGAAGCCCTTTCCGTTGCCGTATCGACCGGCCGCGGTGCGCCCCCATCCAAGTTTCAGCGTGACGCAGTAGTCGGCGTGTCCGGGAAGGACCCAAGCGGGAACATCGACCGAGCGATCGCCCTTCGACAGACGAAGCATCTGCCCGTTTTTGATGCCCATCGCCTCTGCCGTCGCTGGCGAAATCAACGCCGGGTTGTCCCAGACGATCTTGGTCAGGGGGTCGGGAAGCTCGAGGGCCCACAGGTTGTTCGCGTGCTCGCCCGTCCAAAGCGCGTGGTCCGGCTGGAAGTTGACCTCGAGCGCGTCGCGCGTCGGCACCGGCGCGTCGACGTACGGACCGAGCGCGGCGACGACCTGATCATACCTTACAGGGCGCGACACGAACTGACTGATGGCCATGATTCCACCGTGGAGGCTCGAACGCCAAACCGAATCTGGACTCATCACCTCGGGCTTCTTCCCGAGTCCGCGAAAGACGCTAGCCAGTGACGCAAGTTTTGTATCATGGGTCGCTCGAACCAGCTCGTTGCCCTTCGTGTTTTCCTCGCCGGCGAGGACAGCAAGCAGCTCGATCGCGCTTGGCGCATCGTAGAGAGGCGCGATCAGCGGCTGCTGGATGGACAGGCTACTGTCGAGGGCCTGCTGGTCGCCCCACGACTCGAGCTCGTGTGCGAGCGGCACGTGCCAACTCGAACGCAGCGACGTCTCGTTGCGGTGCTCCGAAACGTGGATGGTCGCGAGATCTTCCCGATCGAGCAGTGCTCCGAAGTTGAGGTCCGCAGGCGCATCGTGGACTGGATTGCCGGAAAGCATGACGAGCGTGCTGATGTTGGGCAGCTCGGATGCGAGGGCAACGATTCCGCCGCGACTGGCGGAATCGCTTTCGTCGATTGCGATGGCAATCCGCACCGGCGTGGTCAGCTCCCGTCCCACGTTGCCCAAGGCTTCGTTGATCGCGTGGACGAGCGCGTGGGCACGCGGCGAGAGCGCGCTCCCCGGCACGACCCCGCCCGCTCCGCGATTCGCGACGAGGTCGTCGGCAACCGCCGAGACGAACGCCGTATCGATCGGCCCGGGCTTCACCTCCCCAATCGCAGAAACGGCCGGCCCGAGCGCGGTGACACCCCTCTTCTGCAGTTCGGAGGCGAGCAGGAACACGAAGCGCTCATGCTGCGACGCGGGCAGTCGCATGCGGCTGTCCGCCATCGTTCCGGTAATCGTGAAGTTCGACTCGATGACGAACAGCCGCTGAACGGCGTCCTTCGGATCCTTCAACGAGGTTCGAACCGCTCCGAGTCGGCGACCCGCCTTTACGGCGCCCGGTTCCGCACCCAAAAAGTCGGAGCCCACGGACACGATCGTCCGCATCCGCTCGTAGTCGTAGTCCACGTAGTGCGGCGCGCCGAATGCGATCTTCGCGCCCTCGCGAACGTTGTCGTCGTCGATCGCGCTGTAGGTGTAGAACTTCGCCTTCGGGAAGCGCGCAAGCGTCTTGTCCCGAAGTCGCCGGAAGGTCGGGCTGTTCGAGATCGGCGCGAGGAAACGCAAGCCCGCCCCTTCGTCCTTCTCATGCCGCTCGACGATACCTTTTAGAAGAGCATCCACGTCTTCCTGGGTGGCGTCGACGAGCGCGCCGCCCTTCCGTCGTGCTGGCGACTGCGACCGATCGGGATCGTAGAGGTCCCAAACGTAACCTTGTGCGCGAACGTCGGTGGACCCCAAACTTCGCGGTTGAAGCTTGTTCCCCTCGACCTTGGTGGGTCGTCCGTCGTGACTCGTCACCACGACGCCGAGCGCGTCGCGTCCGCGAGCGGTGACGGTCGAGTAGTGCGCGGCAACCCCAGGCACGACGTACTCAGGCGCCTTGCTGTACGGATAAATCTCGCTTTCGGGCCGTCGCACGCACCCTTGAAGGCCAGCCGCAAGCGCGGCGATCGAAGAACCCTGCACGAACGAGCGCCGGGTGACGAGCTGCTTCGGGCTCACCAGATCGGTCACGAAGCCCCCCGGGCTCTCCTCCTCGGCGAGCTGCTTGAGCTCGTCGCGCGACCGGTTCTTGTCTTCCAGCGTCCGCCACATCGACGGACCCTTTCGTTCGTGCAGCTCGTAGGCTTTTCTACGGGTCATCGGTGGCACCCCGAACAGTTCAAGGGGGGATTCAGATTCGATGCGACCTCGGCACGCTGCGCGAGCCAGGCCTCATCAGGCTCCCACTTCATGTTGGTGACCTCACTGGGTGGTCGGATGTGTTCTTCCGGATTGCGGTGGCAGTTCAAGCACCACTGCATCGCGAGCGGCTGGACGACCCCGACGACTTCCATCTGGTCCACTTGGCCGTGGCACGAGACGCACCCAACGCCAGCGACGAGGTGCGCGCTGTGATTGAAATACGCGTGGTCTGGAATCTGATGCACGCGAACCCACGGCACCGACTCGTCGGTATCCCAGCTCTCCCGAACCGGCGCGAGCTTGGAAGACTCGGTGTGAACGATCGAGTGGCAGCCCATGCACGTCTGCGTCGGCGGAACCATCGCCTCGTGAGATCGCTCGATCTGGGAGTGGCAGTAGCGACAGTCCATACCGAGCTCGCCGGCGTGTAGGCGGTGGCTGTACGGGACCGGCTGGTCTGGGGTGTAGCCGACCTGGGTATTGCTTGGTGTGAAGTAGAACCAAAACAGAACGAACACTGCCGTGCCCAAACCGCCGGCCACGACCGCCAGCGCAATGGGCAAGTAGTTCAACTCGCGGGGGAAAATCTGCATGCTTGCGTGTTCTTTCGGGACCTTGGAAAGACCGGCCGCCATTTAGGCGAAGGTCGAGATTCGGACAAGTCGGACCGCCGTTTTTCGACGATCAAGATCCACGCGTCACTCGCGCAGTCTTGCTGCGCCGACTTTTCCTCTCCCTGCGGGCTCGGTAGGGCCGCACCAAGGCCCGGTCAACCCTGGAGCGAACGCCTATATCGCTGGACCACCGACAATGGTCAAGCCTCCGACGAAACGTCGCGACACGAGACGGCGCCGCGGGTCCTGGACCGACCAATAAGCCGAGCGGCGGCGGCCTTTTGTGGGGCTCCCCACCGTTCGCCCGCGATCCGATCGGCCCGCAATCTGGTTTTTGGCGAATCCGGTGAACTTTCTTCCTCTACTGTCGATATTTTCCGTTGTCACAGTTACAATCAAGAGGTGCCGAGACCCTCGTCACCGCCACCGGCGCCACCGCCAAACACCCCTTTGGGTGACTACACGCTCGTCGACCGCATCGCGGTGGGCGGCATGGCGGAGGTGTTTCGTGCGCTCGAGCCGCGGGCGGTCGGGGAGCCTCGCGTGGTGGTGCTGAAGAGGATGCTTCCCCACATCGCCGAGGAGTCGAACGCCACCGAGATGTTCGCGCTCGAGGCAAAGCTCGCGAGCCACGTCACGCACCCCAACGTCGTGCACGTGCTCGGTCACGGGGAGATCGCGGGCCAGCCGTACCTCACCCTCGAATATGTTCCGGGATGCGATCTGTGGAGACTCAACCGACGGCTGACGCTCGAGGGCAAGCGACTCGAGCACGATCTGGTCGTCTACGTCGTACGGCAGATCCTGAGCGGCCTCGACGCGGTCCACAACGCCAAAGACAGAGCGGGAGGCGCGCTCGGTATCGTTCACCGGGACATCAGCCCCTCCAACGTGCTGATTTCGATCCACGGGGACGTGAAAATCGCGGACTTTGGTATCGCGCGCGCCGATGTGAACGCGTTCGAACCGAACACCGCAGCACGTGCCAACGGAAAGCTCGGCTACCTGGCCCCAGAGCAGGTCTCCGGTGGCGAGGTCGACCGCCGCGCCGATCTCTTCTCGGCAGGCGTCATCGCCGCAGAGCTCTTCATGCGCCGACCGCTGTTTGCGGGTGGAAGCGAGCTCGCCGTGCTCTTGGCGATTCGCGATGCCGAGGTGCATCCGTTCGTCGAGTTCTTGCCGCAGCTGCCCGAGGGGCTTGGCTCGGTGATCCTGAGCGCCCTGTCGGCGAACCCAGAGGAACGCCCGACCACGGCGCGCGCGTTCTGGGCCGCGCTCGAACCCTGGCAAAGTCGGCCCGAAGACGTACTCCGCAGCGAGCTCGCGACGATGATTGCGGACATCGCTGCAGAAACACGAACGCGGCGAACCTCGGCCGATCAGGTTCCTCGGTCGACGATGCCGCCGACGCCTCTCGTCCTCGCGGACGAGCACCCGAGCACGACCAACGTGACGCCACTCGAGTACAACATTCGCAAGCCAAACGGGGCGACCGTCGGGCCGCTTGCATACGCGAAGGTCGTCGAGGCGGTGGCCACCGGGCAAGTGGACGGGAGTGACGAGATCAGCATCGCAAACGGAGACTTTCAGCCGCTCTCCTCGGTGAAGGATCTCTATCGACACGTGCCGGCCTCGCGCATGACACCGACGACGACGCGCGTGGAATCACAGACGAGGGCGGACCGTTCAATGGACTTCGAGGACGGCGGCTTCGTCGTCGCCCTCGCCCGAACGCTGGTGACGCGGCGCACCGGACTTTGGCTCTGCGAGCAGGGCGGCGTTCGGAAAGAGGTCTACACCAAGCACGGCGTGCCCGCCTTCGTCACGAGCAACCTCGCAGGGGAGCTGCTCGGCGAGTACCTCGTGAAGAAGCGCGTCATCAACCGGTCTGAGCTCGACATGGCGCTCGCGGTCATGCCTCGATTCGAGGGGAAGCTCGGCGATACGTTGGTGGCACTCGGTCTCGTGGAACCGCTCGAGCTCTTCCAACACATCGCGGAACAGGTTCGCGAGAAGCTCCTCGACCTGTTCACATGGTGTTCCGGGACGGCGACGTTTTACGAGGGTGTCGACCCTCCGAGCAGTGGATTCCCGCTTCGTCTCGACGCCTGGGAGATACTCGATCAGGGGATTCAGCGGCGTATCGCCGCGGGTCTCGAGAGCAAGCTGATCCTCGAGCGAGGACGGGACCGAGTCGTCCAGGCGGACCGTATCGACACCGCGATCGCGACGACAGCGCTTCCAGACGACGTTCGGGCCGCGATGCTGCTGTGTGAGACGCCGCAAACCGTCGCGGACATCGCGCGGTTCGTCGCCGAGCAGCCGACGAGCAACGACCCCCAGCGCGGGTATCGGGTGGCCGCCATGCTCCTCGCGCTCGGCGCGGTCCGCTGGACCTGAGCCGCGCTTGACCCCCTGAGGGGTGGCTGCTAGCTCTGCGCGCGGCTTTTTCTGGGCCGAAATCCATAGGAGCAGCCATGTCCAACGCACGCGTCCTCGTCTCTGACAAGCTCTCGGAGGCGGGCCTCAACGTCCTCCGCGAGGCCCCCGGCGTCGAACTCGAATTCAAGCCCGGAATGAGCGAAGACGAGCTCTGCAGCGTCATCGGAGATTTCGACGGTCTCATCATTCGTTCGGGGACCACGGTGACGGCACGCGTCGTCGAAGCCGCCGACAAGCTCCGCGTCATCGGACGTGCGGGCATCGGCGTCGACAACGTCGATATCCCGGCCGCCAGCCGGCGGGGCATCGTCGTGATGAACACGCCGACCGGCAACTCCGTCACCACGGCCGAACACGCCCTCAGCCTGCTCGCCTCGATGGCTCGCAAGATCCCGCAGGCGGTCGCCTCGATGCGGAGCGGCAAGTGGCAGAAGAGCAAGTTCCAGGGCCGCGAAATCGCGTTCAAGACGCTCGGCATCATTGGTCTCGGCAATATCGGGCGCATCGTCGCGGACCGGGCACAGGGCCTCAAGATGAACGTGATCGGCGTGGACCCCGTCATGAGCAGCGATCGAGCGGCCGCGCTTGGAATCGAGCTCGTCGACCTCGACGAGCTCCTCGAGCGGGCGGACTTCATCACGATCCACGCCCCGCTGACGCCGGAGACCAAAGGGCTTATCAACGACGCCGCCTTCGACAAGATGAAAGACGACGCGCTCATCGTGAACGCAGCGCGAGGCGGGATCGTCGATGAGGACGCGCTGGTGCGCGCCATCAACGACGGAAAGATCGCAGGCGCGGCTCTCGATGTATTCAGCGAGGAACCCATCAGCCCGGACAGCCCGTTGCTCGGACTCGACAACGTGCTTTGCACACCGCATCTCGGTGCCTCCACGTCGGAAGCCCAGGAGCGGGTCGCCGTCGAAATCGCCGAACAGGCGGTTGCCTATCTGCAAAGCGACATCGTCAAGAACGCGGTGAACGTTCCAGCGCTCCCGCCGGAGATGGCGGAGCGGCTCGCTCCCTACCTCGAGGTCGCGAAGGCGCTCGGCAGCATCGTCGGTCAGCTCGAGCCGGTCGACGTGCGAGAGCTTCGGGTGACCTGCACGGGGGAAGCCGGTGAGCTCGGCGTCACCCCGATTGCGCGAGCGGCACTTGCCGGATTCCTCGAGCACCACCTCGAAGAGCCGGTGAACCCGATCAGCGCGCCGTACGAAGCAAAGGAACGCGGGATCCAGCTGGCCGAGGTGAAGGAGCCAAGCGCAAAGTACGCCTCGGCGGTTCGCGTCACCGTGAGCGGAGAGAAAGGAACGCACGAAGCAACCGGCATTCCGGGCCGCAACGGCGAGCCGCGCCTGGTCGCTCTCGACGGGTACGAGCTCGACGCCGTGCTCGAGGGCTCGGTGATCATGATGCGCAATCTCGACCGGCCCGGAGTCATCGGCTCGGTCGGCACGCTGCTCGGCGACCGCGGGATCAACGTCTCGCGGATGCAGGTCGGGCTCGACGAGTCGACCGGCCAGGCGGTCGCGCTCTACAACGTCGACTCGGACGTGGCGGACGAAGCCCTCGACGAGCTTCGGAAGATCGAAAACGTCAGCAGCGTGCACAACCTGAGGCTCTGAGATGCCCCCATCAGCTCGAAACCGACGAGCGGGGGGCGCGGCGCCGCTCGGCTCCTCGAGCACCGAGCTGCCGATGACCCCCCCGGGCGGAATGCGCGATTTGCTCCCGCCCACCGCGATGACGCGCACGCTCTTGTGGCAGCGTCTGATGGAGACGTTCGACCTGTTCGGGTACCAGCGCGTCACGACGCCGCCGGTCGAGTACGCCGAGGTGATCGAACGCGGGCTCGGGACCGTCGACCGACGCGACCTGGTCCGCTTCGTCGAGCCGGATTCGGGAGAAGTGGCGCTCCTGCGCCCCGACATCACCCCTCAGATCGCACGCATCATCGCAACGCGCCTGCAGGACCGACCGGCACCGTGGAGACTCTCGTACGAGGGAACGATCGTGCGGCGACGGCGCGGGCGCGCACGCAAACAGCACCAGGTGCTTCAGTGCGGGATCGAATGTGTGGGCCTACGCGGTCCAGAGGCGGACGCCGAAGTCATCGAGGTTGCGGTACGCGCATGCGAACGGGTCGGGTTGACCGACTTTCTCGTCGAGCTTGCTCAGGTGAAGATCGGCACTGAAGTCTTGGAGCACGTGCCCCCCGCGGCGCGACCGGCGGTGGTCGACACGCTCGCAGCAAAGGACACGCGAACCTTGGAAAAGCTTCTCAAGGACGCAGGCGTCGTCGCAGCCGAACGCAAGCGACTGGTCATGCTGTGCGACCTCTACGGGGACCGCGGCGTCATCGGCGAGGCGCGACGCAGGCTTCGAAACCAGGCGGCGCGGCGCGCGCTCGACGAGCTCGAGAAGGTGGTCGACCGCCTCGAGAGTGCCGGGCTTGGGAACCGAGTCGCGATCGATCTCGGCGACCTTCGTCGTCATAGCTACTACACCGGAGTCAGCATGACGCTGTTGGCCGAGGGACCGGGGGAGCCGCTCGGAATGGGCGGCCGCTACGACGACCTGCTCGCGCAGTACGGAGCGCCGGCCCCGGCGACAGGGTTCGCCTTCGAGGTCGACAACGTCGCGTGGGCCCTCACGGAAGCTCAGGTCTCGCTAGCGAGCCAGCTGCCGCTTCGGGTGCTCGTGGCCGGGGCGACGGCCAAGACGAGGCGCGGCGTCGCGGAGCAGTGGCGGGATCGCGGTGCGCGCGTAGCCACGATTCCGAGCAAGACGGCAGCCGAAGCCAAGCAGTATGCGAAGGCGTGGGACTACGACTTGTTGATCTGGTCGCCGGGTGCGAAAGGAAAACTCACGCGGATCAAGGACGGCCGTAGCCGAAGCTTGTCCGGGGAGCCGAACGACGCGGTCTGGTCCTGGGCCCGTGCTGGGAATGAGTCATGAGTGCAGTAGTTGTAGTTGGCGCCCAGTGGGGCGATGAAGGCAAAGGCAAGGTCGTCGACCTGTATGCGCCGTACGCGGAGCTGGTCGTTCGATACGCTGGGGGAGCGAACGCCGGCCACACGCTGGTCGTAGGAGGCGAGAAGATCATCCTTCATCTGATCCCGTCAGGAATCCTGCACGAGCAAACCAGGTGCGTCGTCGGTCAGGGGACCGTCATCGACCCAGCGGTCTTCCTCGAGGAGATCGAAGCGCTGGAGGCACGGGGAATCACGACTCGCAGCCGGCTGCTCGTCAGCCAGCGCGCGCACGTCGTCTTGCCGCACCACAAACTGATCGATGGACTTCGCGAGAAGAAGTCGGGCGGGGAGATTGGAACCACCAAGCGCGGCATCGGCCCCTGCTACGAGGACAAGGTCGCGCGCCGCGGTCTTCGTATGGGCGACTTGCTCGACGCTGCCCGCCTTGATGCGAAGCTCGACGCGAATCTCGAGTGCTGGCGCCCGGTCGCGGAAGACCTCGGCGGAGAGCTGCCAAAAGCGATCGAAATCGCGGAGCAGTACGCAAAGCTGGGGCACTCGCTCCGCCACTACATTGGCGATGCCGCTGAGATCGTCCGGGGCTCCGTCGAAGCCGACGAGAAGATTCTCCTCGAAGGTGCGCAGGGCACGATGCTCGACATCGACAACGGAACGTATCCCTATGTAACGAGCTCGAACGCTGTCGCCGGTGGAGCATGCGCGGGTGCCGGCATCGGTCCGACGCAGATCGAAAGCGCGATTGGAATCGCCAAGGCGTACACCACGCGCGTCGGTGGAGGCCCCTTCCCGACCGAGCTCGAAAACGACACCGGCCAGAAGCTTCGCGATGCGGGCGCCGAATATGGGTCCACCACAGGGAGGCCGCGGCGTTGCGGGTGGCTCGACCTGGTCGCCCTTCGACATGCCGTCGCCGTGAACGGCCTGAACGAGCTCGCCATCACCAAGCTCGACGTGCTTTCCGTGTTGCCCGAGCTCGAGGTCTGTGTTGCGTACGAGCTCGACGGGAAGCGCCTCGCCTACCCACCTTACGAGCGGATCGAAGAGGTCACGCCGGTGTACGAAACCCTCGAGGGTTGGAACGAGGAGCTCACCGGCTGCCGGACCCGAGAGAACCTTCCTTCAGCCGCCCAGCGGTACCTCGAGAAGATCGAGCTCGAGGTCGGCTGCAGCGTCGGCGTCGTCAGCGTCGGGCCGGACCGCGAGCACACCGCCGACCTTGCCGATCCGTTTGAAGGCTAGCCGGATCGACGGGCGACGAAGTCGATTTCAACCTTCGCGCTCTTCGGGAGCGCGGCGACCTGCACCGTGGCGCGCGCCGGCGGAACGAGTCCTTCGAAAAACTCCGAATAAACCTCATTCACAATCGAGAATTCGGCCATATCCGTCAGATACACGGTCGCTTTCGCGACATCCTCACGCCGCGCGCCGGAAGCGTGGAGCACCGCCTCGAGGTTTCGAAGCACCTGTCGCGCCTCGGCGGCGACGTCTCCCGCGCCCATCAGTTCGCCGGTGCGCGGGTCGAGCGCCAGCTGACCGGAGCAGTAGACCCATTCGCCGACGACCACCGCCTGCGAATAAGGACCTATCGCCGCGGGCGCGGCATCGGTTTCGATTCGTTCGTTCGCCATGATTCCATGCTACTCCGTGCTGGGATGAAGGTCGCCACGTGGAACGTGAACTCGATCCGGGCGCGCCGCCAGCACGTGATCGATTGGCTCGATGCAAGGCAACCGGACGTGCTCTGCCTTCAAGAGCTTAAGGCGACCCCGGACGAGTTTCCCTTCGAGGAAGTCCGCGAGTGCGGCTATGAGGCCGCGGTCTTTGGCCAAAAGACGTACAACGGAGTCGCGATCCTCAGCAGGGCGCCGATCGGGGACGTGGTGGAAGGGTTCGGCGATGACGAGGACGACCCTCAGGCCCGTCTGCTCAGCGCACAGGTCGATGGCGTGACGATCTTGAGCGCCTACTTCCCGAACGGCGGCGAGGTCGGCTCCGACAAGTACGAGTACAAGCTTCGGTGGATGGAGCGACTCCGCGAACAACTCGTCCAACGCTTCGACCCTCAGCACGACCAAGTCGCCCTTTGCGGAGACTTCAACGTGGCGCCTGCGGACGACGACATCGGCCGCCCGAAGGAGTGGCGGTCGTCCGTCCTCGCCAACGACACCGTTCGCGATGCACTTCAAAATGTCGCGTCGTTTGGTCTCGAAGATGTGGTTCGGCCGTTTCATCCACAGGGGGGTGTCTTTTCGTGGTGGGACTATCGCGGGCGCGGGTTCGAACGCGGCAACGGACTGCGAATCGATCACGTGTTTTGCACCAACGCCCTCGCGGAGCGCACGATAGGCGCCGTCGTCGACCGTCAAGAGCGCGCGCGGAAGTCGCCCTCGGATCACGCTCCCGTCGTGGTGGAGTTCGAATGACGGCGCTCTGGGCCTTGCTGTTGTGCGCGGTCGTTCCCCCGATCGTGTCGGAAGCGCTTCGCGGCGTTTACGGGGTGTCTCGCGGGGCTTCGGAGGAGCAGCGAACTCGCGCACTCGGTCAGAGCCAGCGGGCGTCGCTGATCGTAGGCGCGCTAGTCGTGCCCATCGCCGCGGTCGCGGGCGCGCTGTGCGCTCCTCCAGTCCTTGCGACGCGATGGCCCGCCGCCGGCGCGTGGTTCTTCTCGAGCGTTTGCGCGATGGTCGCGTGGGCAAGCCTCGCGCTTTCTCGTCGAGGCCAAGACGAGGCAGAGGCCATGCCGGTGCTCGAGGTGTTCGGACGCGTTGCGCAGATGGTCGCAGTGCCGTCGATGGCGGTCGGCCTCTCGCTTCTGTTTACAACCGCCGTCGACGCCTTCGTGCCGATGATTCCTTCCGCTCGCGCCATCATCGCCGGGTTGCTGTCGGTGTTCGGATTCGTCGTCGTCAGCCCGTGGCTCACGATGCAACTCGGCCTCTGGCGCCTTCTGCCCGTGCGAATCCACTCGCAGCGAAACGTCTGGAGAGTCGCCCATCTTCCGGTGCCCCACCCGTTCGTGGCGCACACTGCCGCGCTTCCCTGGCTAAGCACCGTCTTGGTGACCGACGGACTCTTCACGAGGGGGCCGGACTCCCACTGGCGCTCTCTCGTGTACTACGAGATCGGAGGCGCGACGGGGCCGACCGGCGAGCGCACGGCGCGCTGGCTGGTTGCGGTGTTGCTGTCGGTCGCGCTCTTCGTTCTCGCCGGCACGGCCGGAGCCGACGACCCTCGAAAGCTGGTCGCGGGCATCGTCCTCGCCGTGGTGTTCACCGGCGCGTCGACCTGGTTTGCGAACCGCGAGCACGCAGCAAGCGTCGTACTCGAGCCCGACGGACCGTCGATGCAAGAGCTCGCGCAGACGCTTCGAAGCCTGCCTCCTCCACACGGGCAGGCGCTGCCGCCGACGTCACATCGTCCGGTCGGTGTCGTACTCTACGATCGGCTGTACGCCCTCGGACATGACCCGGGCCGGAGGCGACGCGCATGAGAGCGCTCATGCAACGGGGCTCAGCCGCGGTACTTCTGGCGACCATGTCCTGCGCGGTCGGGTGCCATCAAACGCAGCCCGACGTCGAGGAGGCCGTCCGCGGACCCGGCGCCCTCCCCGAGGGGCGACTTCCGGAGGGCGTCCGTCCGACGGCCTATCGGCTCAGCCTTGAAGTCGTACCGGAGCGAGATGCGTTTTCCGGCTCAGCGCTGATCACGATCGAGCTCGACGAAGCCGCCTCGGGAATTTGGATGCACGGCGAGCAGCTCGAAGTGAGCTCGATCTACGCGACGCACGCGACCGCCCGAATCGAAGCGAGCTGGGCCCAAAAGACCGACGACGGCGTCGTACGAGTCGACTTTCGCGAGCCGTTGCCCGCAGGCCGAAGCACGCTGCACATCGAGTACACCGCGAGCTTCAACACGTCGCTACGCGGGCTCTACCGCGTGGAGACCGGCGGCCACGCGTATGCGTTCACCCAGTTCGAGGCGATCAGCGCTCGACTCGCGTTCCCATGCTTCGACGAGCCTCGATTCAAGACTCCCTTCGAGGTGACCCTCACCGTTCCTGACGGACAGTTCGCCGCAGCGAACACGCCTGTGGACAGGGCGATTTCGCTGCCAAACGGGCTGCAACGGATCACGTTTCTGCCGACGACCCCGCTTCCGACGTACCTCGTCGCGCTCGCCGTCGGTCCGTTTGACGTCGTCGACGGAGAGTCGATCCCGCCAAACGAGATCCGAACAGACTCGATCCCGCTCCGTGGTCTCGCAGCGAAGGGCAAAGGGATTCGGCTTCGGTATGCACTCGAGCACACCGCACGCTTCGTCGACGTCCTCGAACGATACTTCGGAATCCCGTACCCGTACCGCAAGCTCGACCTCGTCGCGGTGCCGGACTTCGCTGCGGGTGCGATGGAGAACGTCGGACTCATCACGTTTCGTGAGTGGCTGCTTCTGCTCGATTCCGAGCGCGCAACCGAGGGTCAGCGACGGGCGTTCGCCTACGTGATGGCGCACGAGCTCGCGCATCAGTGGTTCGGCAATTTGGTGACGATGCCGTGGTGGAACGACATCTGGCTCAACGAGGCGTTCGCCACCTGGATGGGCAACAAGGTCGTTCACGAGCTGCATCCCGAGTTCCGGTCCGACCTTGCAAGTCTCGCGTCGGCGGAGCGAGCGATGGGCCTCGACAGCCTCGCGAGCGCACGGAGCATCCGGCAGCCGATCCTGAGCAACCACGACATTCAAAACGCGTTCGATGCCATCACGTATGAAAAGGGCGGCGGCGTGCTGTCGATGTTCGAGCATTGGATGGGCGCCGACGTCTTCCGAGACGGCATCCGACTCTATCTGCGTGAGCACGAGAACGGCACGGCGACGTCCGCGGATCTGCTCGAGGCGCTCGACCAGGTCAGCGAGCTCGATGTTGCGGCGCCGTTCCTCACGTTTCTCATGCAGCCCGGCGTGCCTCTGGTCACGACGTCGATGGGCGAGCGGTCTTGCCGAGAGGGCGACACGAGCACCCTCGAGCTTCAGCAGGAAAGGTACCTGCCCGTTGGTTCGAAGGGAGATGCGAACGTCTCGTGGCAGATCCCGCTATGCGTGCGTCACGAGACGGGCACTACCTGCGGCCTACTCGATGAACGCGAGGGTTCCCTCGACGTGCCGGGATGCCCGCGCTGGTGGATGCCGAACGAGGAAGGCGCAGGATACTTCCGCTTCGCCATGCCTCCGGACGCGTGGAAAAAGCTGCGAACGGCGGGCTTTTCACGCTTGTCGGACGGCGGAAAGATCGCCACGGCGGACAGCCTGATCGCGAGCTTCGAAGCTGGACGGATCGAGGCGAGCCCCCTGCTGCCATGGTTTCGGACCTTCGCGGCGAACCCGCTTCGGCAAGTCGCGACGCGACCGATGTCGACCCTTCGCTTCATGATGAACGACGCGGCGTCCGAGATGGTAAGGCCGCGCGTTCGGTCGTACAGCGGGCGGCTCTACCGAAAGCGGTTTCAGGCACTCGGTTGGCGCGAAAAAGCGCGCGACTCGAGCGACTCGAAACTACTTCGCGAGTCCGTATTGAGGTTCATGGTCATGGACGTGCGTGACAAGAGGGCGCGAGCCCGGGCGGCTCGACTCGGGCGTACATACGTCGGCTACCGGACCGAAGCACAGCCCACGAGTGTTCCGCCTCAGCTCGTCGGGCTGACGCTAGCGGCGGCGGTTCAAGAGGAAGACGCGGCGTTTTTCGATTTTCTGCTCGACCGTTTCGAAGCGAGCGAAGACGCTACGGTGCGGGGACGCGTACTCGCGGCGCTGGGCAATGCCGAGGACCCGGCGTTGTCGGAGCGCGCGCTCGACCTCGCTCTCGACGAACGACTACGCGTGAACGAGATTTCGCGGGTGCTGGGCGCGCAGTTTCGAAACCCTCGAACGAGAGCACGCGCGTGGACCTGGCTTCAGGTGAACTTCGACGAAGTGGCAAAGCGTTTGGGGCGGAACCGAGCCGGATCGCTCCCGTGGTACACGATGGGCTTCTGCTCGTCCGAGGACGCTGCGGAGGTCGAGGCGTTCTTCGAGCCGCGCGTCGCAGCGTGGGCGGGAGGGCCGAGGAACCTCGACCTGGCGGTCGAGTCGATTTCGATTTGCGCAGCGACGGTCGAGGAGCAGCGCGCTGGAATCGACCGTGCGTTTGCTCGCTAGTTGCCGGTGAAGTTCGGCTTTCGCTTTTCGAGGAATGCCGCCATTCCCTCCGCCTGATCGGAGGTGTCGAAAGCCGCCCCGAAACCGTCCTGCTCGAGCTTGGTCGCCTGAACCAGCGGCACGTCCATCCCTTCGCGAATGAGCCGTTTGGACTCGGCGACCGCCCATGGACCTTTGGTCGCGATTTCGGCGGCAGTCTTTTGCGCCGCGGGGAGGAGCTCATCGGGTTCGAGGACAGCGTTCACGAGACCGATGCGGAGCGCTTCGGCGGCATCGATGAGCTTGCCGGTGTAGATCAGCTCGCGCGCCAGGCCGGGGCCCACGCGTCGTGGAAGGCGCTGCGTTCCGCCGAAGCCCGGAATGATGCCGAGGTTGACCTCCGGCTGACCGAACTTCGCCTTGGTGGACGCGTAGATGAAATCGCAGGCCAGGGCGAGCTCGCACCCGCCGCCGAGCGCGAATCCGTTGACCGCCGCGATGACGGGAAAGCGAAGCTGCTCGAGGTGCGCGAAGAGCGTTTGGCCGAGCGCCCCGAACCCGCGTCCCTCCGCCTGATCCATTTCTTGCATCGCCGCGATGTCTGCCCCAGCGACGAAAGCTTTGCCTGCGCCGGTGATCACGATCGCTCGTACATCGTCGCGACGTTCGACTTCCTCCACGGCAGAGCCGAGGTCTCCGAGGACCTCCTTGCTCAGCGCATTGAGCTTGTCGGGTCGGTTGATCGTCAGCGTGCTGACGTGGCCATCGTGGGTGGTCTCTACGAACGAGGTCATGCGGTGGACTCTACTCTCGAATCGCGTCGCGGACGAGCGCCTCGGCGCTCGAATACGGATCGGCCTTTCCCTCGAGGATATCCTGGAGCTTCTCGCTCACGCGATCGGCAAATCGAGTGTCGACCGCGTCGATCAAGGCTTGCACGAGGATGGTGCGGAGCTCGGCCATACGCCTCGCTTCCTGGATGGCGCGGCCGGTTTCCGTGGTGGTGAGAAACTCCCGATGCTTGGCGCACGCGTCGACCAGCTCGCTCAGACCTTCACGACGGTGAGCGACGGTCTTGAGGATGGGCGGGACCCATTCGCCTTCCCGGGCCTCCGGGCCCTTCCGAAGGGTGGGGACAGCGGTATGGCCAGACGTTTTGGACACGCCGGCGGGAACACGTCGAAGCGAGAGCATCTGCTGGAGGTCTTGGGCGGTGGCGTCGGCACCGGTGCGGTCGGCCTTGTTGACGGCGAAGACATCGGCTACTTCGAGAATCCCGGCCTTGATCGCCTGAATGTCGTCGCCGAGGCCCGGCGCCATGACGACGAGCGTGGTGTCGGCGAGCTGCGTCACCTCGAGCTCGTCTTGGCCGACACCGACGGTTTCCAAGATGACGACGTCGAAGTCTGCCGCGTGCAGCACATGGAGAACGTCGCCGGTCGAACGCGACAGGCCTCCGAGGTGACCCCGCGTCGCGATCGAGCGGATGAAAACCCCCTCATCGGTGAAGTGGCGTTGCATTCGGATCCGGTCGCCGAGAATCGCGCCCCCGGAATATGGGCTCGTCGGGTCGATGGCGAGCACGGCCACGCGCTTGCCGTCGTCTCGGAAGAGCTGAATCAGCCCGTCGACGAGCGTGCTCTTGCCCGCGCCCGGCGTCCCCGTGACGCCAATGACGTACGCATGCCCCTCGTGCGCGAACACCTCTTTGAGGAGCGCAAGTGAGCGCGGATCCCGCTCGTCGATGAGGCGACACGCTCGTGCCAGCGCCCGCGTATCTCCCCCGCGAATCCCGTCGACCAGCGCTGCGACGTCAGCCATGACGCCTCCGACTTACGACGACGGGACGGCCCATTTCGGCCGCCCCCGATGGTGGGCGCAGTTGGATTTGAACCAACGACTTGTTCCGTGTGAAGAAACCACTCTACCCCTGAGTTATGCGCCCTGTTCGTATGAAGACCCCCGTTTAGCACGGCTCCGGGGCATCGCACGCGAACGGCAGCGCTCGCACGCGAACAAACGGCGATTCTCGCCGGCGCAGCAGAGGAGCTCGGGTCATGGTAACTCGAATACGGCGATCTTTGCTTCGAGAAGCCCAGCCACGTAAAGGTGCGCGGCATCGGGGCTCAAGGCGCTACGGACGGCGGTCTCGAGCCCGTCCACGCAATCCACACCGTCCACCCTCACTTCTTCGAGTTCGAGCAGCCCCGTCATAGCGTCGCGGCTAAAGACCGACAGTGCATTGGCCGCGACGCCAGTGACCATCACGAGGCTGCCATCAGACGGGAGTGACACCGACGACGGCTGGCGTAGCGCATCGATACCCCGGCCGCCGCCAGATAAGGCCTCCGAGAACTGAAGCGCACCGGTCTTGGTGTCTCGACCAAACGTAACGAGGGCGTTCTCGCCTCCGCCGAGCGGGTGGGCGATGCTGACCGCATACACGTGCGCACCATCCGGACTCACGATCGCCTCTGTTGCTCCGTCGAGCCCATCTACGCCATCCACGCCGTCGACGTACGCCTTCGCGAACTGCAGCGCACCCGTAACCGTACTCCGTTCAAAGACGACCACCGAATCGTCTCGAAATGCGGTCGTGTACAGGTGGGCACCATCCGGACTCAAGGTCGCACTCGAGACTCCATCGAGTCCCACGACGCCGCCAACGTCGTCGGTGACCGCCTCCACGAAGCTGAGCGCCCCCGTGGCGGCATCGCGATGAAACAGTGAAACGCGCCCCGGCACGCGACTTTCCCGGCCCGGCGAAGCCACGTAGACGTGAGCGCCGTCCGGACTGAGCACCGACTCATGGGCAGCTTCGAGGCCTTGAACGCCCGCCACTCCTTCGAACTCGGCTTCTACGAACGTGAGGGCACCTGTAACGGCATCTCTCGAGAAAACCGCAATCGCGCTTTCGCGCGCGCTGGTCGCGTACACATGAGAGCCGTCAGGGCTCAACGTCACGGAGCTAGTGGTCTCGAGGCCGTCTACTCCGTCCGTGTCGTCGAGAACGGTCTGGATGTGGCTAAGCGTACCGGTACTGAAATCGCGCTTGAAAGCTACCAATCCATCGCCGTTGCCTGCAGCGACATAGACGTGAGCCCCATCTGGGCTCACCGCCACCGCACTCGCCTGCACGTCGGTGAGCGCGGGCATGGGCGCGGCCTCGACGAAGTCCACTAGCCCCGGCGAAGAACAGCGAGGCGTCTGCACGGTAACGATCACGTCGTCTGTTCCAGTGATGCCGTGTTCGTCTTCGACTGTGAGTGTGACCCGGTGGCCTCCAACCGCGAAATCGACGGAAGGCGTTTCGCCGGAAGCGATCTCAACACCTTGCTCCGACCAACTCCAACCGACGATCACGCCGTCCGGGTGAAAGCTCGCAGATCCGTCGAGCAGAACCCTCTCGGAGCCGTTCTTATCCGCGTCCGTCACCGTCTGATCCCTGCCCGCATTGGCGACGGGTGCCGCGGCCATTCCGCCGGCTCCTCCTTGGCCGCCGGTTCCACCGTCGCCGCCGGCCCCTGCACCGCCAAAGCCACCCGCGGCAGCGTTACCGC
>CBFCWN010000049.1:0-31530 GCA_965601515.1 uncultured Myxococcales bacterium
GGCACCGATTCGATCTCGAAGTCTTCAACCTTGCCGGTGCGTTCGGCTTGTTTCCCGAGCCATTTCAGGGCGGCCACCGGAACTCCGAAACGAAGCCCGAGAGCACTTCGGACAGCGCGTCCAATCTCTTCGGGGTGGGACCGCAAATACGTACGAACGGCGTCGACCGTCTCTTGGGGAGTGGGCATGACGGGGGGAGTCTAGTGTTCTGCGGGTCCGTCGTAAACGGTCAATTCCCCTCGAACGACGACGGGTCGCAAAATCCCCGGCCTGTGCCGAGATCGGTGCAGGCCAGGCCGCGTGGACACTGATTGACGACGGTCGGGTCGCAGAGCTCCTCACAAGTCGGACCGTTTTTGCCCTGACCCGAACATGTTGCACCGGGAATACATACGCAGACACCGCCTCGAACGCACTCGACGCTGTACTCACAGACCTGCCCAATGATTCGCGGAATGAAGTTGGGGTTGCTGAGGTCTCCCGGAAGGCAGACCCAAATCTCCTCTTCGACGGCGCCGCCAGCCCCGCCTTGGCCTCCGAAGCCCGCCACTCCACCTGCGCCCGACGTCCCGGATTCGCCTCCAGCGCCCGAAGACCCGCCGGCACCCGAGGCGCCGCCCGTGCCGGAGCTGCCGGCGTTCCCGCCGGCCCCCGACACGCCGCCCTCGCCGCCCTGACCGCCGATCCCAGCCTGACCGCCCATGCCGCTTGCTCCGGCTGCGCCGCCCTGACCGCCTGCGCCTCCCATGCCGGCGAAGCCGCCTGCTCCGCCCGAGCCGCCAAAGCCGACATCGGAGCTCAGAAGGCACGCCTCACCGTTGTCGCATCGCACCGTCTCGACGTCGCAGGTCCTCATGCAGTACTTGCCGTAGACCGTATCCGCACAAATCGACCCGCCGTTGCACTCCGACGACTGGAAGCACGGGTTTCCGTTGCCGACAGGCTTGGCGCATGCGTACGCGGCCATGAGCACGAGCGAGAGCCAAGGAAGCGCCGATCGAGCGGTCATCGACCCGTATGTAGCAAGAGAGGCCCGTGGGGGCGATTTTTGTACAGTACTTCGGTCAGGCCCGCAGTGAAGCGCCCGGCGTGTCGACAAACTGGTAGGCCTCCTTCGTTCGGTCGTACCGGAGGAGCTGGACGCAGTCGTCGAGCGGTGCGGTCTCGAGAGCCGCTTTGTCCGGGCGAAAGCCGAGCGTCATGGGAATCTCGGTGACGCGCTTGACCCAGGCCGGGCGGAGGCTCGCCGGGAGCTCGCCCACCTGCTGGTTCCACTCCGATAGGTCGATCGCCTGATCCCGGGTGGTCGCCACGACGGCCACCGCCTGGTCCGCCCCCTGCTCGCTGGTCCCGAAGACGACGGCATGACGAACGGGTTCCAGCCCCTCGAGGGCGTCTTCGATCGCCCGCGTCGCCACGCGCCCCTCATCGGTTCGAAGCATGCGGCTCACGCGATCGACGAACCAGAAGTCCGCGTCTGCGTCGCGACGAAGAACATCCCACGTGATGAACCAGGTGTCCCCGGGCACGAGCACGCCTTGGACCAGACGGCTCCCCGCCTCCGCGCCAGCGGCGAAGCTCGCAAGCGGATGCTCCTCGTCGAGGCGCGCGATCAGAACACCGGCTTCATCGTCGCGACATAGCTCGAGAAGCCCGTCTTCGTCCCGGATGAATTCACCTTCGTCGAAGTCGTAGCGAGCCAGCTCGACGTGAGCGCTGCCAGGCAGGGGGCGACCGAGCGAACCGACCTTTTCGCCTGACGCGTTGGCCAACACGGCGTTGCCTTCGGTCGATGCGTAGAACTCGAGAATGCCGACGGGACCGAATCGTTCGACGACGCGTTCCCACACAGCACGTCGAAGGCCGCTGCCCGCAAAAAGGCGGATGGAGTTCTGGTTGTCCGTCGCCGAGGGAGGCGCGCGGAGAAGCTCCCTGAGCATCTCGCCTGCGTAGAACACGACGGTGGCGCCGTATCGATGTACGTCGTCCCAAAAGGTTTCGGGATTGAACTCCGTCGCAAGCGCCAGCCGTGAACCGCCCACCAAACTGCCACTGATGGTGACCAGCATGCCCGCCGGATGGTGAAGCGGAAGACAGCAGTACACGGTGTCGCGGGGCGAGAGGGTACATGCGGCTGCGGTGCCGTACGCCGAAAATGCCCAGCGCTGATTGGTGATCTTCGCCGCGCGGGGACTTCGGCCGCGGCCTGCCGTCAGCATGATGAGCGCAAGGTCTCGGGCACACAAAGGGTCGGGCTCGTACCACGACGGGAGCTCGACCTCGTCAGGATCGATGCGCTCCATATCGATCGCGCCAGGAGGCAGGTCACGCGCCTCGTTGGCGCCGCCGAGAACGAGCACTCCGGAGCTAAGCTCCGCGCCGAGCTGCGCGTTTTCCGGATCGACGACGAGGAACCGAGGCGCCGACGCGTGGATCGATTCTTCGATCGTGGTGCGGTCGCGCTCAGGGCTCAGCAACAGCGGGACGGCCCCGAGCCGACTCAACGCCGTGGCGGCAGACAAATAGCTCGGGCGTGGACTCATCAGCAGCGCCACGGTGTCACCACGCTCGACTCCGCATCGGATGAAACCGCGAACCACGGCGTCGACACGACGATTCGACTCCGAATACGAGAACGCCCGACCCTTCCAGAGGAAGAACGTGGAGTCGGGATTGGCTCGCGCTTGCTCGCTCAGGGCAAGCCCGAGGCTGATGCGCGTGTCGGGACGCATTTGCTGGAGCACGCTCAAGCGCGGCACCTGCCAACGGAAGCTATCGAGCTGCTCGCCGAAGTCGGTGGCAGCTCGACCGAGTCGGCGCCACCACGAGCCTACGGTGCCAGCGAGGGTCTCGTAAAAGAGTTGAACGTCGAAATCGACCTCTTCGAAATCCGCCTCCTCGGGCTCCTCGAGCGGCGGCGGCTCTCGGATCGCGTCCGGCTCGGAGCCGAGCCCCTCACGCCACCGTACCCAGTTGGCGACCGTCGGCCATGTGAAGCTCATCGCCTGCTTTCCAACCACGAGACCAAAGTGCCCCGCGCGCATCGACACTTCGTACGCCTCCGCCTCGGGTGCAGCATCACGGATGGCGCGAACGGCAGACATGCTGGCGAAGGTGTCGCGCTCCCCCATGAAAAACAGAATGGGACAGTGAATCTCGTTGAGAGTGACCGTGCGTCCATCGATGACGAACCCACCCGAGAGCAGACGGTTGTGAACGACGAACTCGTCGATGAACTTCTTCAACGCCGGCCCCGGCCAGGCCACGAAGCCCTCCCCGCCAAGAAACCGTCGTCGGGCTTCTCGCTTTTCGAGCGCCTGCCGGTCGTGCAGCTTGCGAACGAAGTCCATGAGCTGGCCGACCTCTTTTTGAAGCGCGAGTACTTTGAAGCCATTGCTCGTCAAGAAGCCCGGCAGCCCCTCGAGCTTGTCGATCGGTCGCTCCACCGCGGTTTGCGCCAACTCGTACACCTTGCCGGCGATGCTGTCGCTGAGAATGGGAAAGTTGCGGTGGATGTCGACAGGGGCTCCCCACGTCACGAGCGACGCAATCCCCTGCGAGCCCCGGTAAGCCGCTACTTGATACGCGAACATCCCGCCCTGGGAGTAGCCCATCAGATGCAGGTCGTGCCCGGTCGCGTTGCATATGTAGTCGACGGCATCGCTGATCGCCTTCACGTGATCGTCGAGCGTGCGCTCCATGCCGCCCTCTTCGACCTCCGGCGAACCAAAGTCGATGACCCATACGTCGAGGCCGAGTCGCGTCAGCGCAGTGACACCGCTGATGTCAGGAGCAACATCGTAGATCTCCGCGGTGACCATGAGAGGCGGGATCAGCAGAATCGGCGCTGGTACGGTCGGGACGCGACCGTCGGCACCGTATCGCCGCAGACGGGCGATAGGCATCTGATGAACGACTCGATAGGGAGCGTGCTCGGGGTCGGTGAAGTGTCCAAGACGCGCGAGCTCGAGCGCGTTTTCCGTCGCCATCGCCACGCGACGGAACGGCGAACGCCAGTTGGATTTGCGAGTCGTTCTTGCCATGACGCGAAAGTGGACCCTACCACCTCAGGTCTTCGAATTGGAGCCGAGGTGACGGCGTGTCAAAACCGGACTTGGCGAATGCAGCTCGCAGCCCAAATGGCAGCCCCTCACTTCTCGCGTTCCGAGCGCGACGAAATCGAGCGCACCACCCGGGTACTCGAACGACATCCGTACCTGCGCGCAAACCTCGAGCCACGCTCTGCAGCGGGGTTCGCACTGCAGGAGGTGCTGAGCGTGCGTCTCGCGCTGCTCCACACGGAAGGGGTATCAGGAGCCGACCATCGTGACGCGCGGCTTGCCAAGAAGCTCCGCGACTGGGAGACGGCGCTTCTCGAGGCGCTCGACGGCCAGTCGGACGAGCAAGACGTACGCCTCCGCTACGACACGACGACGCTCCTTCATCCGCAGGCCGAAGCCGACGGAAGGGCCCCGTCGACCGAACGCGCGAGAATGACGTCCGCGTGGGAGTCGAGGAGAGCGGCGGCGCCCGTCGGCGAGCTGTTGACTCAGAAGCTTCGGCAAAACGTGGACTTCTTTCGACATGGAGCGATGCTGCCGCTCTATTGGGGGCGACGGCGTCGAATTCGAAAGCTCGTTCCGGCGCGTGTGCTCCGTCACCAGGCGCTTCGCGAGACGTTCTTCGCGATCGAGCAGGTCGGGCCCATCGTCGACAATTTCGCGTTTCGGGGCCGCGGCGGCGTTCCATGGTCGACTCGAGTCGGCCTCGCCGACATCGCCTTCCTGTACATGCAACTCGCCGACGAGTTCCTCGACGAGCTTGCCGCAGCGACAGGCAGCTTCGAGGCCGCAGGACGCATCGTACGGAGTCGGTATCGGAGCGACACCCGCGAGAGGCCTCTCCTCGAGCTCTCGCTTCGAGACCTTCGAGACGCGGACGTGGACCCCGAGGCACACGTCACGAAGTTCGAGATGACGCTGGGCGAGCTCTTCACGGTGCTCGAAGAGGTCTCGGCGTCGATCGATGTGCAGCTCGCGTCAGCCACCCACGAGGTTCAACACGCGGCACACCTCTTTCTTCATCACTGCTTTCAAACCTACCTCGACGAGGTGGAGCTTTGCGAGCGTGCACCCGAGCGACGGGCGGACCGACTTCCGTTGGAGCACACGGCTTGGCATTTCTACCGCAAAAACAACCTGGTCATGATGCTTTGGCTCGACTTGCGCGCCCGCCTCCTCGGCCTCGACCCCTCGGTTCACTGCGGCGCGATTCGTTCGTGGGGTTATCTCTTGGCGGCGTTTCAGATCTTCGACGACTTGAAGGACATCGCGCTCGATCTCGGCAAACAGCCGAATTACCCGCTACAAATCGCCACGCACGACTATCCGTCCGAGCGCGAATGGATCGATCGTCGCTTTCGCGCCCACCGGGGTCCGGTGACGCGCGAAGAAGTGCCAGAGGTGAACCTGCAGGCGAGCCGGACCGTCCGACAGTGCATGGACTGGAGCCGACTGATCGCCCTCGCCCATTTCGACAATGCGATGCTCTACGCGTGGGACCAGCGTTGGCAAAAGAGCTGGCTAAGGCGCAGAGGGTCCTTCAACCCGGAGACCGTACCCCGCACCGCGAAGCGAACACATGCCGTCGACCGTTTGGTCCGCGCGCTCTTAGCGCTGCGCGGGCCAGACGCGAGCGACCCGGTTGATGATGCGGAGCTCTCTTTCGCTCTCGACACGGCCGCGTATGAGGGTAGCTGGCAGATCTACCTCGCATTGTTCCCCAACGCTCGCGCGATGTACCGGTTCGCGACACTTCGAATGTTCATGACGACGAGTGAGAAAGCGCGTGCCGCGCGAAGGCTACTTCGACGATTCCCCCGCGCGCGATCGAGTGCGCTACTCGGGCTCGCCGAGGGTGATGTCGACCATCAGATCCCCAGCGATCGCCTCGAGGCCTTCGCGGAGCTGATCGAGATCTAGGTCGCTGGGGGCCCTCAATCGAGCGCGAGCTTTGAAGAGCGTGTCACCCGACCACGGCGCGCCGTCGCACTCGGTATCGAGCTCGTCCACGTTCACGTTTCGAGCCGCAAGAGCTTCAGCGATCTTGTGAACGATGCCGGGACGGTCGCTGCCGATGAGATCGAGTTGGATCAGGCGCCCTTCATCGACACTGTCGTCTGCGCCGCGCTCCACGACGATTCGCAGACCTCCCGCTTCGAGCGCTTCCAAGCCGCTGGCGAGCGAATCCGCGGTCTCGCCGGGCACGCTGACTCGGAGAATGCCCGCAAACTCGCCCGCGAGTCGGCTCATGCGGCTCTCGACCCAGCTGCCGCCGTGGGCCTCGACGACGGCGGAAACCGACTCGACCAAGCCGGGTCGGTCTTTCCCGATGACTGTGACGACCAGCGATTCCATGGCGGACTCGCTCCATACCCTTAACCACTGGACATTCAAAGGCTTTTGCGCCCGGCCCGATTCCCGCGCGAAGAAGCGGCTAGATCTCGCAGAGTTACCACTCTAGAGGGTGCACCTATGTTCGCGGATCGCACTGACGACGTCGCGCCGTTCCTCGCGATGGAAGTGATGGAGCGTGGGATGGCGATGGCGAGAGAGGGTATCGACGTCGTGCAGCTCGGCGTGGGCGAGCCGGACTTCGACGCGCCGCCCGCCGCGATCGAGGCCGCCATTCAGTCGCTTCGTTCGGGCGAAACGCACTACACCGATAGCCGAGGCCTCTTTTCGCTGCGGGACGCGATCGCCAACGAGTGCCGAGAGCGTCGCGGAGTCGCGGTCAGCCCGGACCAGGTGATCGTCACGAGCGGAAGCTCGCCAGCGATTCTCCTCTGCATCAATCTGCTCGTGAACCCGGGCGACGAGGTCGTCGTCGCGACGCCGCACTACCCCTGTTACCCAAACATGATCGCCACGTGCGGCGGAACGCCTGTGTTCGTGCCGACCGGCCCCGAAGATGGCTTCGTGATGGACCTCGCAAAGGTCCGCGCCGCAGTCTCGCCGCGGACGCGAGCGATCTTTCTCGCGTCGCCCGCGAATCCAACCGGCGCCGTTCAGCCGCGAGAGGTGGTCGAAGGGCTCGCAGATCTCGGCATTCCGATTCTTTCGGACGAGATTTACGACGGGCTCACCTACGACGGCGCGGAAGTGACGTCGCCACTCGGAATGGGAGCCGACACCTACGTGCTCGACGGCTTTTCCAAACGCTACGCGATGACCGGATTTCGACTTGGCTACGTCGTCGCGCCGGAGCCGGCAGCCCGGCCCCTCCAGAGCCTGATGCAGAGCTTTTTCATCTCGACCTCGCAGTTCGTACAGCAGTCGGGCATCGCGGCGCTCCAGCACGGCGCCACTCACGTCGAGCACATGAGGCAGGAGTATGCGCTCCGCCGACGACTCTTGGTGGATGGGCTTCGGGAACTGGGGCTGACCATTCCGATCGATCCCCCAGGCGCCTTCTACGTGCTGGTCGACATGCGACACCTTGGGCAGGATTCTCTCTCGCTCTGCTTCGACATCCTCGACCAAGCGCACGTCGCTCTCGGGCCAGGGCGCGACTTCGGCGAAATCGCCGAAGGGTTCGTGCGCTTCAGCTTCGCGACCGCTCGCCCTCAGATCGAAGAGGCGCTGCGACGTCTCGCGAAAGCCCTGCCGAAACTGCAGCGCTAGATCTGCCCGAGCATCTCGAGAAGCGCCGCCTCGTCGATGACCGTGACGCCAAGGGTCTGAGCCTTTTCGAGCTTGCTGCCCGCCTCGTCGCCAGCCACGACGAAATCGGTCTTCTTCGAGACCGAGCCGGAGACCTTGCCGCCCGCGCCCTTGATCATCTTGGTCGCGTCCGTCCGCTTCAAGCTGGGTAGCGTCCCTGTGAGCACGAACGTCTTTCCAGCGACGTCTGCGACCTCGGATACGGCGTCAACGCGCGCGGTCAGATCGACACCGACTTCGGCGAGCCCCGCGAAGACGTTGCGTACAGCTGGGCTGTCGAGCTCGTGGAAGATGCTGTCGGCGGATTTGCGAGCGAGGCCTTCGATCGCACCACGCTCGGTCGACTTTGCGGGTGCGACCGTCTCGATGGCGGTCTCGTCTTCAGCGACGTAGCGTCCCGCAAACTCGAGCAGCGCGTCCGCCGACCTGAAGTACGCCGCGAGGTCTTCCGCCATGGTTTCTCCGACGTGGCGAATCGCGAGGCCGTTCAGCACACGGGAAAGGCCTCGGCCCTTGGCTTCCTCGAGACCGGCCTTTACGCGCTCCGCACTCTTTTGACCCATGCGTTCGAGCGATGCGAAGTCCTCGACGCTGAGACGGAACAGGTCGTCGGCCGACCGTACCCCGAGTTTGTCGATCACCTGATCGACCAGGACCTCCCCCATCCCGTCGATGTCCATCGCTCGCCGGCTCGCAAAATGGCGCAGACGCTCGCGCAGCTGATCGGGGCACACCGGGTTCGGGCAGTACACGAAGATCTCTTCACTCACCGCCTCGGTCCCGCAGGTGGGGCAGTTCGTTGGCGGGACGAACCGCTTCGTCCCCTTGGGACGCTTGGACCTATCGACTTCGACGACCTGCGGAATGATCTCACCTGCCTTTTCGACGAGAACCGTATCTCCCACTCGAACGTCCTTGCGCTCGAGCTCCACGAAGTTGTGAAGCGATGCGCGGCTGACGGTAGTCCCCGACACGAAGACCGGCTCCAGAATCGCCACCGGCGTCAGCTTGCCGGACTTGCCAACCGAAACCTGAATGTCGAGCAGCTTGGTCGGCTTCCGCTCGGGAGGGAACTTGTACGCAATGCCCCAGTGAGGGTGGTGCCCGGTCGCGCCGATCCGATCGTACATCGACAGGTCGTCGATCTTGATGACCATTCCGTCGATGTCGAAGTCGAGTGACTCTCGCCTCGAAGCATATTCGTCGCAGTACTCGAGCGCGGCCTCATCGGAGTCGGTACGGAAAACCTCGTTCAAATACACTTCGCCGCCCCGTTCGGTGAGCCACTCGAGCACCTTCGCCTGCGTCGGCGGAAGGTCGACGCCCTCGTTCCAGGCAACTTGATACAAGAACGCGCGAATCCCAGTGGACTCGAGTCCCTCGGGGTCTTTGCGCTTCATCATGCCTGCGGTTCCGTTTCGGGGATTGATGAGACGCTTTTCGAGGGTCGCATTGAAGCGTTGGAACTCAGAGAGGGGCCAATAGAGCTCCCCCCGAATTTCGAGCTCTCCGGATTCGATGCCCTCGAGCGACAGCGGCACCGTGCCGAGCTTTCGAACCTGCTTCGTGATGACGTCGCCTCGACGACCATCTCCGCGCGTGACGGCCTGTTCCAGCTTGCCCGCGACGTACAACAACGATACCGAGATCCCGTCGACCTTCGGTTCGACGATCAGGGGCACGGTCTCGACTTCGAGCTCTTTCTGACGGCGCTTGTACCAGGCGGCCAGCTGGTCGGAGAACGGCATCGGCTCCCCAGCGCTGTCGCGACGGTTCGGCGAGAGCTTCTCGAGCGAAAGCATCGGGACCCGGTGTTCGACGGTTTCGAATCCGGCCGTGTGATCTTCTCCGGGGCGCGCGTCGGCCCGCTCAGCAGCAGAGAGCCCGAGCTCGTCTGCCAGCTCTTCGTATCGCGCGACGAGGTCGTCGAACGCCGAATCCGGAATCTCCGGCTCGCCAGCACGATAGGCCGCCTCGTGGTACCGGATTTCCTGCTCCAGCTTGCTCAGCTCCGCCTTGGCCTTGGCCTGCCCGCTCATCCCCGAACCTTGGCAGAACTGAACATGAGGAAAAAGGCGCCGGACACGCCCTTTTTCCAGCGATCTGTGACATCGCCCGTACGGTAAGGCACTTTGTGAGGAGGTGCGACTGTGGGGGTCGACGAGCAAAAACGGCGGGACGAACAGACGCGGCTGAGGTCGCTCGGTGCGCTCTCGCACATGCTGCCGGTGCTGTCGCTGATCTACGCGGCCGGCGCCATTCTCTTTCTGGTGGCACCGCCCTTCGTTCCGAACACGCCACACGTCATCATCTGCGGAGTCGGGTCCACACTGGTGCTTCTCACGTGGGCAACGCTTCGCGCCGACGATCCGCGGTTCGATACGCCGATTTCACTCATGACGATCTCGATCGCGGCGGGCCTCGGTTTGACGATGTTCGCGGTGAGCGGCGAGCTGAGCAACACGACCACGCTCGCCATCTCGATCGTCGCCGCGGGCGCACTGCTCTATCGGTTTTCGACGTTCGCCGTGATGGTGGGAATCGTCTTCGTTGGATGGATTCCACTCGCATGGGGACACCCCGCAGGCGCGGTCAGCCTCGCGTTCTTCCACCTGTGGGCCGCGACGGTAGTCGGAGCTCTCGTGCTTTGGTCTCGTCGCGAGCTGATGTTCAAACTGTACTCCGAGGCCGAAGAAGCCGTTTCGGTGCGACATCTTGCGACGGAACAAGCGGAAAGCCTCGAGCGCGCGCGTGACGCCGCGCTCGCATCGGCTCAGGCGAAGGGCCAGTTCCTCGCCAACGTCAGCCACGAGGTCCGAACACCGCTGAACGGCATTCTCGGCCTGCTCCAGCTGATCGACCCACGCACGTTGCCCCAGCGCGAGCGCGACTACCTAAGGGAAGTCAACAAGTCCGCGCGCTCTCTGCTCGCCATCGTCAACGACCTGCTCGACCTTTCGAAGATCGAAGCCGGAGAGATGCGGCTCGAGTCGGTGCCCTTCGACATCGTCGGCATGATCGAAGACATCTCCGTGAACTACGCCTCAGCCGCGCACGCCAAGGGCATCGAGCTCCTCACGGAAATAGACGAGGACGTTCCGACCGAGCTCTGCGGCGACCCGCTGCGCCTTCGCCAAGTGATCTCCAATCTCGTCGGTAACGCGCTGAAGTTCACCAAGCGAGGCGAGGTGGTGATCACCGTGCGAAAGCGTCAGGTAGGGCGCGCCTACGCGACGGTCGAGTTTCGCGTTTCCGACACCGGCGTCGGCATCTCGAAAGACCGCGCGGAGAGCATCTTCAAGCCATTTTCGCAGGGCGATGCGTCGACGACTCGAGAGTACGGCGGGACTGGGCTTGGGCTTCCCATCTGTCGTCAACTCGTTCAGCTCATGGGGGGAACGCTGAGGCTCGACAGCGAGGTTGGAATCGGAAGCACGTTCTACTTCGACGCGCGCTTCGAGCTCGAGGAACGACTCAGTGAGGACTTGAAAGCCGTCACCGAGGCCCTCGGGGGCATGCGCGTTCTCGTGCTCGAGAGCAATGGTCGCGCGCGAGAAACCCTCGAGGCGCAGCTCGAGCGATGGGGGATGAATCCCTCGTCCGCCGCCAACTTCGACGCGGCGATGCGCGCCCTCAAAGAGTCGCCGCATCCGAACATCGCACTCGTCGACCTGCGGAGCCTCGGCAGCGACTGGCGCAACCGGACCTCGGAGCTCAGCACGGCGGCGAATGCAAGAGGCGCTGCGGTCATTGCGGTGTGCTCGCACAAGCACGAGTTGAGCGAGCTCGAAGAAACCGACATATTCGTCCACGTCGAGAAACCGATTCGGCGGACCAAAGTCATCGCTGCGCTCCTCGCTGCGCTCAATCGCCAGAACTCTCTCGCCCCGTTCCTCGAGAAGGCCGAGCGCTACTCGATGCCAGCGCCTCCCCCGAGAGAGCTCAGTGCCAACGGCATGCGCGTGCTCGTCGCGGAGGACAACAGCGTCAACCAGAAGGTCGTGCAGGCGCACCTCCACGCGCTTGGGTACGAAGTCGACATCGTCGGCGACGGGATTGCCGCGCTCGACGCGCTCCGCGGGGGCCATGAGTACGCGGCGGTCATCATGGACGGGCAGATGCCGCGGATGGACGGCTACGAGGCCACGCGAAGGCAGCGCGAGCGAGAGCTCGAGCAGGGAACACCGCGCGTCCCGATCATCGCGCTCACCGCCCATGCCATGCAGGGCGACCGAAGCACCGCGTTCGCCGCTGGAATGGACGACTACCTTTCCAAGCCGTTCACGCAGAAGCAACTCGAGCAGGCCCTTCTCCGATGGGCCGCACGACCCGCTGCCAACAACACCGAACACACTCCGCCACCGCTCGATACGACGGTCACCTCTCAGCTGCTCGAGCTCGAGGAGGAAGAGCCTGGTTTCCTGTCCGAGGTGATCGAGAGCTTCTTCGTGACCGCAGACGAAAGCCTCGAACGCATTCGCGTTGCGATCACGGCAAACGACCTGAAATCACTACGGGCGGCCGCCCACATGATTCGAGGCGGAAGCCAGCAGCTCGGCGCTCAACGGGTCGGCACCACGTGCGGCGAACTCGAAGCGGCGGAGCTTGCGGAGGACGCCAAGCCGCTGATCGCGGTCCTCGAGAACGACCTCGAGGGCGCCCGCGCGGCGCTCACGCTGCTCGCAGACCGCGCGCTCGAAGCCGCGTCCTAGTCCGCGTCAGTTGGCCTCGGCCTGCCCCGTCGACAATCGAGACGCATCGGTAATCCAACTGTCGCGGATGGTCTGCTCGGGAACGCCATCGATATGCTCGACCAACCACTCGACGTCGGAGGTCTCGAAGCGCGCGATTTGATGGAAGTGGTAAATGCCGAGACGGTTCAGCGTACGTTCGAGGATCGGGTCGACGCCCTGCAGCCGCTGAAGGTCGTCCCGAGGTCCGTATGGCTGAACCATGACCCATGCCGGAGGACGGGACTCGCCGCTGGTCTTGAGCTCCAATTCGGCTTCGCTCAATCGTGCCTTCAGCCCCTCGAGGTCGTCGAGCATGCGCTCGTGAATACCGTGAAGGACCTCGAGCTCGGTGCGAAGGCGTTCGCTTCGAGTCTCCGCGTGACGGAGGGATCGCTGTGCGTCGTCGCGCTCGGAGACCGCGAGCCTCAGCTCACGTCGCAAGTCTTCGGCCGACTCCCGCGATGTGGGCTTGGCGTCGAGCTCGAGCAGCGCAATCTGTGTTTCCGCGTCGTGAAAGGCACGGTTGCGAGCGTCCAGCGTGGCGGTCAGCTGCCGTTTCGAACGCTGAAGGCTCTCCGACTGCTGTCTCGAAGCCTCGAGCTCCTTGTGCAGCGAGCGAATGCGCTGGTCCTGACTGATCAGGTCGGCCCTCGCCTCTTCGATCTCGTATTGGAGCGTTCGAGCGCGTCCCGGTGTCACCAATCGCCCGAAGAGCGCCTGTGACAACCAAAGCAGCGCAGCGCCGAACACCGCCGCGGCGAGAAGCGCGCCGATCATCTGGAGCATCAAGTAAATCAAGTATCACCTCCCCCAGCGTCATCCGGTGGTCCGACCCGCAGGTTCGTGTTCACGACGCGGACCCCCCGGACCATCGCCACGATTCGTTCGGCGCGTGCCGCGTCGCGTGTCGACGGCACTGCACCCCTAAGCTCGACATCCCGCCCGTCCACGATGGGAACGACGTCGGCAAAGCCGGTGCGCTCCAACACGGTGGTCACGCGCGTCGCGACATCCCACTCGATGTCGTGCGGCAAGCTGCTGAGACACGACACCCAGACGGCATAGCCAAGGAAGCCTGCCAACACGGTGCCAAAGACTGCCTTCTTCCACATGGTGCGGTTTGCCTAACGACGGCGATTCAACCCCATCCGCTCGCAGAAAGCTAGTTTATGCACGCATTTGTTGGCGCTCGACGATGTCAAAGAGACGGGCCTGGCGGTCGCTCGACCAGGTGTAGAGCGCGACGTCGGACGCCTGAAAACTCGCGTCGCGTAGGTCGATGGCGTCCTTCCACGCCAGAGCTTTCCGGCGCTCGTCACCACTCGCCCGACGTTGGACGCGGGCGATCGTCATGTGCGGCAATGGCGGCCGATCATCGGGACGCGCACCCGCGGCGGCCAGGAGCGGGGCGCGGGCTTCGAGGATCATCGCAGTCAGTACGTCACTTCCGTCGGCCACGATCGCGGCCAGAGCGGAGGGCTTCTTCGGGTGCCCGAGGGCCCCGATCTCACCAAACGTGCCCCTCACGGGGCGCAGCGACGGAAAGCGCTCCACCTGTGTCCAGGCTCGCCTGGCGTCGGTTTCTTCGACTGCGCCAAAGAAGCACAGGGTGGCGTGAAGGTCCTCGTCCCCGAAGACGCGCACCCGCGGGGGCGCAGCGGGCAGCCGAAGACCCTTGACTTGCATCGGAAATGCGATGAACCAATTAGGGGCCACTCGGCGAGTCTACGCCCCCCCGAGCGACACCGCGAGAGCCATGCCGATCACTGAAGCACTGACCGAATCGCTCCAGACGCACCCGATTTACACGTGGATCGTGCTCGGAGTCGTCGTCCTGGGGCTCGTCAGCTTCGTGCTTTTGCTGTTCATCTCGGCGCCGTACGGGAAGCACCTCCGGCCCGGATGGGGCCCGACGATCAACTCGAGGACCCTGTGGATCATGATGGAGGCGCCCTCGCCCATCTCGTTCGCCATCGTCTACTTCATGTCCGACAACGCGTTCAAGCCCGTGCCGCTGGTGTTGCTCGGCTTGTTCATGCTGCACTACATCTACCGCTCCTTCGTCTACCCGTTTCGGATGCGGGGCGGTCACAAGCAGGAACCGATCATCACCGGCCTTCTAGCGTTCGTGTTCAACAGCGCGAACGGGTCGACCAACGCATTCGCGATTACCGAGCTCGCCCCGCACCTGTGGAGTACGAGCTGGTTCGCTGACCCGCGTTTTTTGATCGGTATCGTCATCTTCTTCACCGGCTACGCGATCAACCAGCACTCCGATTCGATTCTGCTCAACCTCCGGAAGCCCGGCGAGACAGGCTACAAAATCCCGTACGGAGGCTTCTACCGTTTCGTCTCGAGTCCGAACTACCTCGGGGAAATCGTCGAGTGGATCGGCTTCGCGTTCGCCGCGTGGACGGTCCCCGCGTGGGTGTTCGCGTGGTTCACGGCGACCAACCTGATTCCGCGGTCGTTTTCAAACCACCGCTGGTACCTCGAGCACTTCAGCGATTACCCGAAAAATCGCCGTGCGATCATTCCTTTCGTCCTCTAACGCGTAGACTTGCGCCAACGGCCCGATTGACGCGACAATGGGCGGGCGCACGGCGTCGGGGAGGGATGCACGTTGGCCGAGAAGGACACGAGCTCACGCAAAGAACCATCGGATCTGTTCAAGGTCGAGGAGGCGACATCCTCCATCTCCCCGGTCGATAAGATCGTTCTGCCTCCGGAAGAGGCGCTCAAGAGGCGAATCCGCCGGCTCATCTTGGCTGGCATCGCGGCAGTGATCTTCTTCCTCATCGCGCACACGGTGCTGGGCTGGATTACCGAAGCGCGGCTCGAGTCAGCCCTCGACGAGGTCATCAACGACGCGAGCCCAGAGGTCATTGACGACGCCCTGAGCATGCTTCGAAGCGAGCCCAACCCGAGCGTCCGAGCGCGGCTCCTCGCCACGGCGGGGCTTGGTGGGGATCGAGACAAGCTGACTCAGGCAGAAGAGCTGATGGCCGAGGCGGCGGACCCGAACGATCCCGATCAGCGTATTGCCCGAATCTATGCCTTCCTCGCGGAAGGCGACGCACGCGCGGCGCACGGTGAGGCCGAGCGCCCGGCGAAGTACAAAGACCAGGCCGACGCGTTTCTTCGAGGACGTGCGCTGACCGCGATTGCGCGGGGTCAGGCGGGGCAGGCGCTGGCCGACGCAAAGCAGGTCGTCGAGGCACGCCCGGGGGCGCCGGAGCCTGCCGCACTGCTTGCCCTGATCGTGGCGAACACCGATAGCTCCGAGGAAGCGATCGCCGTGCTCGACAAGGTGGGTCGCGAAACCTCCGCGACCACGAGCGCGCGCGCACGGATTCTTGCAGACGGAGCCGGGAACCACGACGAGGTGGTGACGCTCTCGGACGAGATTCTAGAGGACGACGAATCCGCGCTCGTCCATCAACTGTGGGCGAACTACCTCAAAGGGCTCGTCGCGTTTCGGAGGGGAGCCGTCGGCGACGCGTATCGCTACGCTCGTGCCGCCGCCGAGCCCGACGTGCGTGCGGACGAGGCACTCATCGTGCGGAACGCCCAGCTGCTTCTTGCGCTTGGCCGGACCGAAGACGCCAAGGTGCTGCTGAAGCGACTGACGAGCGGCCCGAGTAGCGATCTCTTTTCGCGCGCCCACGTCATCGCGTGGTGGTACGCACAAAGCGGCGACTCGAGAGCCGGTTTCGCAACGCTCGAAGGAGCTGGATTAGGCCTTGAAGAGCCGGCGTCCAACGCGTTTCGCGCGCTCGTGCTCGCAGAGCTGCTGAAGACCTCCCCCCGCGCATCGGACCGGAAGCGGGCCGGGGAACTGCTCGACGAGACGACCGCAGACCCTGAATGGGGGGTGCTCGCATCCGCATCGCTCGGCGAGCTGCTCCTCGACGATGGAGAAACCGAAAAAGCGATCGACGTGATGAAGAAAGGGCTCGCGGCGCATCCCAATCATCTCGCGCTGGTCGACGCGACAGCACAGGCGATGCTGAGCATCGGCCAAGTAGACGAGGCCTCAGCGGTAACGGAGCGAGCGCTCGAGACGTTCGATGGCGAGGGGTGGGCGCATGGCAGTCGCGCGCGCGTGCTTCTGGCGCGCGGAGACTCCGCCAAGGCGCTCAGCGCGCTCGACCAGGCGATCGAGCTCAGCCCTGAAGACGCGCGGCTTCATGCGCTTCGGGGTGACGCCGCACGCGACGTCGGGTCCGTCGAATCCGCGAAGACCAGCTACGAAAAGGCCCTTCAGCTCAACCCGGCGGAGGCTCGCGCACTCTCCGGCTACCTGGCTCTGCTGATCGACATCGGAGACTTTCCGAGCGCGGGTGAAGTCATGCAGCAGATGGACGAGGCGAAAGTCCGCGACCTGCGTTCGGACGAGCAGCGCTTGCGGTACCTCGTGCGTACCGGCGCCGGCCAGAGCGGGCTCGTGACGATGCGCAACGCCGTGTCGCGACACAGCAAGAACGTTCCTCTTCGGCTAGCTGGCGCCCGCGTGGCCCTCCAGGCAGAGGACTACTCGCGCGCGATGAGCTACTACCAAATCGCGAAGCGGGACGGGGCCGACGCGCGCATGGCGCAAACGGCTCTCGCGCTCGCGCAGCTGTACGGTCGTCGGAAGCTCGGCGCGGAGAACAGCCTCGAACGAGCGCTGGAGGCGACCGACGAAGAGGGGAACAAGCTGGACGCGAGCCCTGAAGTGCAAGTTTGGGAGCTGATCGTGAAGGCGCGGCTTGCGCTCGCTGACGAGATGCGTGGACTTGCGGTGCGGTACGCGAAGCAGGCCTCCGCGATTCGCCCGGACGACGTCGACCTTGCGCTGCTTCAAGCCGACATCGAAGAAGACCGCGAGCGGTCGCCCGAGGAGGCGCTACGACGCGCGGTCGCCGCGGAGGTCCCCATGCCGATCGCCTCAGGGCGGCTGGGCGTGCTGCTCGGCCCGACCGAAGAGGGATGCGACCTCGTCGCGAGCTATCTCCGGGCGAACCGCGGTGGAAAGATGGCTCGGAAAGCCCGCGTCGTCCGCGACCAGTGTGCGTCCGAGTAAGGCTGCGAAGCGACCGGTGAGCGCCTAGTCGACGTCGGAGAGGAGGCCCGAGACGCGTTCGACGGCGTCGATGTACTCGCTGACCATCTCTTCGACCACCTGGCGCGCAGGCTTCCGGGTGTTCATCTGCCCGACGACCTGACCCACGGGAGTTCCGAGGAGCGAGGCCGACCCCTCCGCGCCGGACTGCGCAAAGCGAGTGATTCGCTGCGTGGCCTCTGCCGTCGCCATGAACTGAAGAGGCATCGGGAGAAAGCCCGGGCACTCCGGGTCCTCTTCCCACGCGCGGGTGTAGTCGGTCTTGAGCTGGCGCGCGGGCTTGCCGCTGATCGCGCGCGAGCGGATGGTCTCCGTGGAGTCGGCGACGAGAAGCTTGTCGACGAGTGCGGGGATGGAGTCGCTCTCCTCGGTGGTCAGCCAGATCGAACCGGACCAGACGCCCGCTGCGCCCATGGCCATCGCGGCAGCCATCTGCCGGCCCGAGCCAATGCCGCCTGCCGCAAGAACCGGAGTCGGCGCAACCGCGTCGACGACCTGAGGCAGCAGCACCATCGTGCCGATTTCGCCGGTGTGGCCGCCGGCCTCGTAACCGGACGCGATGACGATGTCGACGCCAGCGTTCTTTTGCTTGATCGCCTGACGAACCGTGCCGCACAGCGCCGCGACCATGACGCCTTTGTCGTGCGCCTGGCTGATGATGTCCTCGGGGGGTGGGCCGAGCGCATTGGCGATCAGCGCAATCGGATGATTCATCGCGACCTCGAAGTGCGCGCGACCGCCCTCGGCGGACCAACCGAGAAGGCCTTCGATCTGCTCGACGTCGTCCGGAAGCGGTGGCACGCCGTGACGGTCGAGCAGGTCGTTGATCCACTTCCGATGCGCCGGCGTGATCATCCCTTCGAGCTGGTCTTTGTCGATGCCGCCCTGGTCTTTGCCGATGTACTTGGCGGGGATGACGGTATCGACGCCGTACGGCTTCCCGTCGACGTGCTCGTCGATCCACTTGAGCTCGAGCTCGAGCTGCTCGGCGCTGTACGCCACCGCGCCGAGCACGCCGAGCCCACCCGCACGGCTGACGGCCGCCACGACGTCGCGGCAGTGGCTAAACGCAAAAATGGGGAATTCGATCCCCAGCTTCTCACAAAGTTCGGTCTTCATGCTTCACCCAGAAAAATAGAACGTGTTCTATTCTGGGTGAAGCAGACCTCGGAGTCAACGGCTATTCGAGGCCTTCGTCGATCCGACTCGCCCAATCCTCGGTCCCATCGATGTGACCGGTGAAGAAGTCGAGAACGGTGACGTCTCCGATGGCCGTATCGAGCGCGCCGGCTTCGCCGTCGGTGAACTCGCGAAGCAGGAACGTGTGGGCACCGCCCGCCGGGATGAAACGCTTGTAGCGGTCCGGGTAGTTGGTCGTGATGCGCTGTGTTTCGGCAAGCAGGGACGCCGTGAACTGCTCGGGGGGAATCATGGCGAAGAACGCCGAAATGGTCTCATCGGCGCTGAAGGTGAGAGCGCTCATGGTGACCTCTTGGTCTGCCTCGAGCTGCCACTCGATGACGCCTGTCGCATGGCCGTTGCTCGTGCAGTCGACGCAGGAGGCTGGAACGAATGTGTCGGTCGCGTTCCAACCTTCAAGCAGAGTCTCCTCAATGAACTCCGCGTCGCCTTCCCTCCCGACTCCGATGCCGGAATCGTTGAAGACGAGAATCTCGGTGTCCGGATAGTAGAAGCGGACGAGGGGCAGAGCGAAGAGGGTGCCGAATCCGCCGCCGCTGATGCCTGTGAGCAGAACTCGGCTCGGGTCCGGGAACCGTTCAAAGGCCACGTCGAGCGCGGCGGTAAGGTTTTGCAGGCCGCGCTGGTAGCCCATGCTGACCCCCCCGGGGCCTCCCTCGCCTAGCACGCTGTTCGGAAGCATGCGGTCGACGTCGCCGCCGAAAAGCGAGCCATCGCAATATGGGAGGTAAACGACATCCCAATCCGCAATCGGGTTTCCCTCCGTGGCGGGGTCGAGAATGCCCGCGACCGTGAGCGAGTTGGTCTCTTCGGTGGCCGCGCAGAAGTCTTCCCAGCAACCGCCCCCGCCTTGAAGGTAAATGACCAGCTCATCGGAGCTTCCATCACGCACGTCGATCGTGAACTCGCCTCCGCGCAGACAGAGCGGGCCGCGAGGTTCGGCCATGGGGTCTTCCGGAACTGCAAACGTGTAGGTCGTGACCTCTTCCTGCTTGGTGACCGAATCGACGGGATCGAACTCGTCGACGTACTTCGTGAGGCCCTGATCGTAGAGTTCGTCGAAACTCGGGTCGATGGTGCCGCCGCCGACGCCGCCGGTGCCAGGCGCGCCGCCATCCCCGCCAGAACCGGCGCTACCGCCGGCTCCTCCGGAAGAGCTATCGCTGCTACCACAACCTACGAGCGCGATCGTCGCGCCCATGAACAAAGCCAAGCTCGTACGTTTCATCCCTCTCTACTCCCGTGATGATTGGATTGGTGAAAATGGCCGAACGGTATTAGACCGCTGCGCGCTCCGCGTCAACGGTGATAGCCTTCCCGAGCGATGAGAAGTCGGGTCGTATGTGCTGTCGCGATGGTCGCGAGTCTTGCAGCCGCGGTCCTGTTCGCTGCGACGCTACCGCGGCTGGCGCTTGCCCAAGATCTCGAGCCCCCCACGGCCGCCCAGCGCAAAGCCAAAGCCGAAGAAGAGGCGAGGCAGCGTCGCAAGTCACAGGGGAAACCGAAGCCGGGCAAGGTACAAGACCAAGACACGCCCCAGACTCGGGAGGCCATCATCGAGCAGACGAGCCGAGGCGAAGCGGTCAGCGAAACCGCCGCCCCCGGCTGGCCCTACCCAAAGGCAATCGGCTCACGCCCACTCACGCTCAACAAGTACATGATCCGCGCCACGTTTAGCGTCGGCGTGAAGCGGGCCTTCGTTCGACAGGGAGAGACCACCTTGAGCAGCCGTGCCCTCGTCTCCATCGACATCGGCGGAGCCTTCTCCCCGCTCGAAAACCTCGAGGTGGGCATCACCAACTACCGCCTCGGCTCATCGCGACCGGTCACGGGACAGTCGATGTTCCCCATCGTCGTCTCCCCCATTGGCACCTTCGGTGACATGCCGATCTACGTTCGCTACAGCTTCTTGCGCAAAGAGTATGTCGAAATGGCCGCCGACTTCGTGATCCACATCCCCACGTGGACGAACCTCGCCGCCACCTTAGGCTTCCCGGTGCGCATCCGCGTGCGCGACACGATCACCATCGACACGGGCACGGAGCTGACGGTCCTCGCAAACGGCGCAGGCCTCAACGTCGAGGCCCCCTTCAAGTTCACCTACAACCCAAGCCCCGCGGGTTTCATCTTCGCAGACTCCGGTTTCTCATTCCAGAACCTCGCCCGCAACGTCCTCAACAACAGTTACTACGACTCCAACCTCGCCTTCCCCGCCGCCCGCAACCAGGTGTTCATCCCCCTCGCGGTCGGAGGCGGCTACACCCACGTCGTGAAAGACATCGTCATGCTCGACATCTTCGCCCGACTCGGTTGGAACCCGTTCATCTACATCAACCCTCCGAGCGGAACCGACATTAGCGTGGTGCCAGCGAAAGAAGCGTGGGTGCTCTCCGTCGGAGTGCTCGTTCACACGAGCCCCATCCTGCACAGCGACTAGCTGCGGGGCGACCTTCAGTGCGAGTGCCGCAAGACCGACGGTAGCGAAGCAAACTCGACAGGAAGCAAACACCCTCCGCTCGAGAACCCGCCACCGTGGGCGGCAGACTTGTCGAGTACGAGCGCCGTCGCCGTCATCTCATCGAGCGGCTGGGCGGCCCACGCCACCAGGCTTTCGCTGGTCTCCGCGCCAAACACATACACATCGTCACCGAAAGGCACTGCGGAACGAGCCACAGGTCCATCGGCGCCGTTGACCCGATCGGTGAGCGCCATCGCGCCCTCGGCGTCCGCAAACCGAACTCGCCAGACCGCCGCGACCTCGTCGCCCGCTTCATAGATCGCGAACTCGTCCCCGATCCACCCCTGCGCTGCAGCCCAAGCTTCGTCGTCGCCGAGCCCTTCCCGGACCAGGAACCCATACACGTACCAGGCGCCGGCGCGATCCTCGAAGGTCGGCAGAGCCCCATCGAGCGGGGCGGGGTGAACGGCTCCCGGAAGGTCCAACACCACCGCGGGGTCTGGAGCACCCGCAATCACCTCCGCCGCCGTAAGCGGCGGCTGCAAGAACGCACCGGCGCGGGCCTCTAGCGCACCCGCAAGCGACACATCCGTCATGTAACGAAAGCCGTAGGCGTACGGAAAACTCGAAGCGGTATCGAGGAGAGCAATCTCGGGGTCGGCGACGCGCTCTCGCAACCTGTCGATCCGAGGCACGAGCACGTCGTCCCAAGCGGCCCGAGAGGTTTGAGTTCCCATGAGCCCAAAGTACCAGTCGAACGAGCTGTACATCGCATCGCCTTCAATGACACTTCGAACGCCTATGATCCCATCCTCGGTGGCCGCGCCACTGCTGACCGTGTTCAGGTTGAACTGACTATCCTGAATGGCGTGGACGAACTCGTGCGCGAGAATCACCTGCGCATCCCCGGGCTCATAGTCCCGATCGATGATCGTGATCGAGCGCCCGCCGCGGCTGTAGTAGGCCGCCACGTTGTTGATGAAGTAGTCCGTCTGCGCCTCGGTGAGGCTATCGACGGTAGGAGGCAAGAACCCGAGCAGCCGAAGTCCTCGCGACTCCGGATCTTCACCGGTGAGGTCATTGAGATCGATCCCGTTCCGCACTTCCTCTGCGTGTTGATCGACAGAAATGGTTCGAATGCGCGGAATGCCGAAGCCCTCAGCATCGAGCGCCAACGCAACCGAGTTGTAGATGCCAAGCTGGCAGGACGCCGACGTGACGTCGCAACGGAGGAGATCCGGCGAGTCGACCGGAACCGGCACCACGTCGTCACCGCCGCACGCACTCAACCCAAGCGCGAACACCACAAGCAAGCCCAAGAACCCCATCCGATCAGTATGGGGGTGCAGCGAATTCCCGGCCAGCCCCGTGCCGCAGCGCCGCGCGCGGCGAAGTATGCGTGTGACTGGCCGATGAGACCGCACCGAACGTCGATTCACCCCCCGGAGCAAACCATATACGTATGCGTACGAACGATATACGTAAGAAAACCCAACAATTGCGTATAGATACAAAACCCTGGTTCCGGTACCCATGAGTCAGCGCTTCTCGCGGCGCAAACGATTCGAAAGGAAGGCAACCATGGAACTACACCAAGATATCGATCGAGTTATCGAGCAGGCGAAGCAGCAGAGGGCCGAGTACATCGCCTCGGTGGCGCGGAGTCACCCCCTTCCCCTCGCGCTCGTCGCTGCCCTGTCCCTGCTGCTCTTACAGTTCAGCACCTTCCCGACCTCCGAAGGTGGTCAACAGGCAGAAGTCGCGCCGCACGTGTCACAGATCGGTTGAACCTAGAAAGCGACGCCGAGCCCCAGCCTCAACGACGGGTGCCACTCCCTGTCGTCGACGCTCTGCCCACGCACTTCGACGACGCCGTACGCGAAGGTGAAGCCCGCGCCGAGCGACAGCACAAACCGTCTGAAGACACCAGTCCACCCAAACATGCCGCCGGTCTGAACCCCCCGGAGCTGGATGTCCTGACTACCGCGTGCATTTCTGCGAAAGCCGCCAACCCGCCAAGCAAACCAAATTCCTTCGGGCGCCCTCCCGACGAGATTCACGCGTGCGCCCACGACGCCCCCAAAACCGACGAGAGTATCGTTTCCCAAGCTGTCGAAAGCCACCGCGTAGAATGCGCCGAAGACCGACACCCGATCGTGGAGCGCGCGCTCGTACTCGAGCGCGATCTGTCCGGAGAACGCCGAGTTCACGATGACCAGGACCACATTCTTGTAGTCCGTGGCGAAGATGCCGCGCGGACACGTGCATCGATACGTGCACTCCCTCTTGCACTCGGTTCCTTCGGTCTCTGGCTCACAGCCTTCTGGATCCTCGTCGCAGGCATCGTCGTGGACTGAAGGCGCTGGTTCGCAAGAGTCTCCTTCGTTGCAAGTAGTCGAGCTCGGCTCGGCCAAGGCCGTTCCACTCCACCCTATCGCGAGCACGCCAACCGCGAAGCAAGCGCCTAGCCGATCTCGATTTCGCGTCATGGCTCTGGCACTGGATAGCGGTGAACGATTCGTTTCACGTTTCCGCAGGTGCGGCAGATCGGCGAAGGCAAGCCGGAGCCGCGTCTCGATCGGCCCGCAGCGCTCCGAAAGAGCCTGAGGCTCTCTTCTTCATCGCAGACGAGGCAATCGTTGACGAGGTTGATGTCGTTCGGCACGAAGCCGTCTGGGTCGCACTCGTAGGGCGTATTCCCAGGCTTCTTTCTCGATCCGGGCTCACCGCAGAACCGAAGACACTCCTTCTGCGTATTTCGAGTATTGAAATCCCAAGCCTGCGCGCAGGGAAGGTCAAACCCGAGACTTGCGATGCAGACCAAGCGGCTGAGATCACGATCGAAGAGCCCGGTCAGCCCGCACCGACGCACGGGTTCGGTGAGGTTCGGGTTGGCGATGTAGACCGCAAGGTTTGAAAGAGACGAGCATGCCCCGCACCTTCCTGAATGCGTCACCATCGCGCCCGCCTTCTCGGCTTCGGCATCGGAGTCGTAGGTGACGAGCTCGTACGGCATCGGACCTTCGCCCTCACGAAGCTCGGGTCGAGGGAGCACAGCGCACACACCCGCGTTGATATCGACGTCTTCAGGGGGAGGTTCGAAATCGTTACCCTCGAACACGGGCCAAGGCTCGGCCAGCTCCCAATCGTTGCGGAGCGCCACTAGATCCTCCTGCGTGTACCGGGGAGCGGTCCACGTTTTTGTTTCCCCGTCCTCCACGTAGGTGCAGGTCGGCATGCAGCAGTCTTCCTTAATGGGTCCGTTGTCGGGAGGTACGCCGAAAAGCGTATGGCGCCCCGCTTCTAGCCCTTCGAAGACGGAGTAGTCGGCCGGAAAGCCAGGACCGGCGGTGGGTTCCGGGGTGGGACAACCCGTCGCCGCTATACCCACGACGAACAGGACCAACAGGGCGAGAACGGACGTTGTCGAGTAGCGAGATCGCATGGAACGTCACTCCGAGGGAATCACGGGAATGACCCCGCTCGTGTTTGGTTCGAGAACGTACACGGCCGCATCAACCGAGGCGTCTGCGACATCGCGGTCGACTGCGATCACGACGGCTGTCTGATTCGCAGAGACCGCGATCGGAAACGGGCCCTCATCGATGGCGGGTGGAACCGAAGAAGTCGAAAAGCCCAATCGATGTTCGCCGGCGCTGAAATCGAGGGGCTCGCTCTGCTCTCCCAAACCGAGGTCGGACACCAGCACCTCATCCGTATCGACGTCGACGACATCGACGGACGCCCACGTGCTGTCCTCGGCAGCGTGACCGATCACGACCCGACCGAGACCCGACTCGAGGCCATCGGTTCCCTCATCGAAGACCATGAGGCCGGTGCCATTCGCTTCGTCAGAGTTCCGGTAGGCGGCGACGGTGTATTGCACATCCGCTTCGAGCTCAACGCTCACGCTGGCCAGCGACAGCCCGCCGCCAGGCTCCGTGACGTCCACTTGAACCACGCCTGATGCCAACGACGCCGCTCGGCTGGCTCGGCCGAACGAGATGCTGTTGAAGGATCCTTCGTCGACCACGGTGAAGTCCAGGCGGGTGTCGTCAACCTCGGGAACACCGGCGGCCAGATGAGCCACGCGGAGCATCGATGTCGGCATGCCGCCGACCCCGCCCGCCCCGCCGAATGCGCCGAAACCGCCGCCGCCCGAGGAGTCGCTGCATCCCCATGCGCCGAGCCCGAGTGCCAGCAACGACATCAGGTGGATCGCCGACCCGCCACGCTTTGTCCAACCGCGAGCAGGCACGGCTCGCCTAGCCCTCCGGTTCGCTCTCCGCCGCGAGCGAGTGAAGCTTCTCCACGAGTTGCGCCTGCGTTTTCACGTTGAGCTTCCGCATGGCCGAGCTGAGCAGGTTGCTGACCCGCGTTCGCGATAACCCGAGCCGGTACGCGATCAGCTTGTGACTGTCCCCAAGCGCCGCATAGGCGACCACCTGACTCTCGCGCTTGGTGAGGCCCCGCGGATCCACCACCCGAGGCGCATTCGGCACTGCGAGCATGTACCGACGGTCATCGGTGTCGAACCATTCGACCATCGACCAGCGCCCACGGAGGAGCGCCCACCAAATCTCGAGCGCCTTGTCGGGGTCGTCCCTGCGAAGCCGGCCGCGCGCGCGATCGATCTGGACGGCCGCATCGCGGAGGCCACGGAGCGACTCGGGAAGCTGAGCGTCGTTGACCGCTTCCGTCACACCGAAGCTGTTCGCATCCAGTACAGCATCCGCACCGCACGGAAGGCCGCTGTCGGCCTCTGGCTCTAGCCGAACCTTCGACACCGCGCCGCGAAGGCGAAGCCCCGAGCTCAGGTGCGCGGCAAGCATCTGCCAACGGACTCGCTCCGCTCGACTCAGCGTCATCGTCTCGGGTACGGGTGCGATGATGTGCACGCCGTGACCGTTCGGGTCCATCCCCGTGACGCCGATCCCGTCTTTGGCGTAGTCGATGTGGCGTCGCCACGCCTCGAGAAATCGTGGCTCCTCCGCGTTCACTTCGGACAAAACGCCGATGCCTGAATGGGAACGCAGCCGAACGCTCTCGGGGGGGAGCTCGCCCATTGCGCGCATCAGACGCACGGGAAAGTCGGACGGTCCGGTCGCGACGTGGAGCTCTTCGACCTCCGCATCGCCTGACTCGGGAGACAGCGTCCCAACGAGGCCAGCAACACCGAGGCCATGATCGATCAGCGCCACCGCGGCATGCATGACTCGCGGAAACCAGTCCGTGTCGGAGACATGCAGATCATAGGCTGCCTCCGTCATTGTGATCGCGGCGTCCCCTGTCTGCTTCATGGATGCCTCGACCGCGAGAGTACGCCGATCTGCCTGCGAACCGCAATGGCGCCTCCGGTCGCGTCGTCGCCGGATCACCTTCGCTCTGGCGGCGCCAGCCTTGCGCCCTGATGCGAACCGTCGCGTCGAGCGCTGTGACCCGGAGCGACGGACCGTTCCGCAACGCACCTCACGTATCGGCTGCTCGAGCCGGGTGTTTCCCCCGAATTCGAAGAAAACGCGGGAAAAACAACAGGCCGCGCGGCCCCCCAAAAACGCTGCGTTTTTCGCAAATCGCGCGGGTTGATCTGCAAGCCGCGGGAATTGCGAGGGTTTTAGGAGGGCCGCGTGTCCCCCTCGCGTGGTAGCGTCGCAGGCGCAACTTTGCGGTTCACCCGTCGATAACCCCCCAATCGACATGTCAGCTCATCGTTTCCCTTCACTGCGTGGCGCCCGGCGCCTCTCGCTATGCGCGCTGGCTCTTCTCCACACCGCGGCGTGCGGCGGCATCGGTTGCCCCCAATCGTTCGACGAGGTCGACGGCGTTTGCGTGAAGCTCAGCGAGCAGCGCGAGCGAGAAAGTGCACCTCAGCCGCTTCCAAACCAGCCGCGCGCCGAGCGGTGTGACGGCGCCGACAACGACCTCGACAATCAGGTCGACGAGCTCTGGCCTGAGCTCGGCCAGCCCTGTGGCCCGGCCGTGGGCGAATGCATCTCGGGCGTCTACGTATGTACCGCCGACGGTTCCTCCATCGAATGCGACGGCGCCGTCGGTCCAAGCGTCGAAATCTGCGACGGCCTCGACAACGACTGCGACGGTTGGACGGACAACGGCCCGCCGGAGCTCTGCAACGGCGAGGACGACGACTGCAACGGCCTCATCGACGATGGCGTGCTCTCCATCAAGCAGGAGGCCTTCGAAGAGCACGCGACGGTCGCCGCCACCGCCTCGGGCTTCGCGCTCACCCGAGCGCTCCCAAGCGACCTTCGCGTCGCCACCTACGACAGCGAGGGCAACCGTACCGGCCACTTCGACGACATCGAGAAACCCTACCCCTACGTGGAGTTCATCGAGTCGAGCGCCTCTGAGGGTCGTCTGCTCGTCGGCTATGGAAAGTATCGGTTCTACATGCTCGAAGCCAACATCGACGACGACGGCGTCCCCGCGATTCTCGACATCGGTCAGCTGCACCGCGAATGGGACCAGGACATCGACTTCGGTGTCTTCGAGCCGCCCGTCCATCCGCGCGTGGCTGCCTTTCCCGCGCGCTTTGTCGGCTTCTCGGACTTCTTCACCTTCGCGATCAGTCCGATCGGCGACGCACTCGTCTCCGGGATCGGAGCGCCGCCCGCCTCCGCTCCAGGCGTCTCCTTTGATTCCGTCTTCGATGTCGCAGGCTCGTTCGTCACCTGGGAAGACGGCGACAACGTGCGCATCGGCTGGCTCCTCGATGACGGGACGTTTGCACATGCTGTGGACGCCGGCCGCGGAACGAAGCCGGCCATCGCAACGCGCAAGAGCGGCGGCGCCGGCCTGGTGTTCCTTCAGGGGAACGACCTGCGAATCAGCGAGTTCAGCGTATTTTCGCTGCCCTGCACGGACGGCGAGTTCTGCAATGCACGCATCGACATCGATCCCGTCGAAGAATCGCGGACCACGGTCACCGGCCTCGCATACGTCGAAGCCACCGACACCTGGTTCATCGCCGTAGACGACCAGCTTCTTGCAGTCGGCCGCGTTGATGGGGAGCCAGTGGTCCAGCAGTCCTGGAGGACCACCGTCTCCGGCGGCTCACCGACGCGGGTCGACGTCGAAAGCAGCGGCGCCACCGCAGCGGTCCTTCAATCGTCGCCGGAAGGGGACTCGGTTCTCACGTTCGTGGGGTGCTTGTAGGCGGAACATGCGTTGGGTCCTCGGCCTCGTCATTGCGGTGCTCGCTACGCACCCGCCCGCGTCGGCCTTGGCGCAAGAGTCGATCGCCGAGCGCGATCCTCCAACGACGCACAAATGGCTCGTCCTTCCCGCGGAGCTCTCGAGCCTAGGCTCGACGGACACGCTCAGCCTCGAGGCGCTTCACAGCGTGTCGGAGGCGGTCCGGCAAGACCTGGCCCTGCGAGGGCTGCCGGTGTGGGCCGCCGATCGAGCGACAGAGCGGTTCGAGGCGGTCAGCTCTGCACCTGCCCCCGAGGTCAGTCAGACCGACATTGATCGCTGGGCCGAACGGTCGCGCGCGGCGCTGCGATATCTCGCGCGGGCCGACTACAAGGCCGCCCGCCGAGAGCTCAAAGCGGCTCAGGCGCTGGCGGACCGCGCCGCCGAAGAGCTCAACCGCGAAGCCGCGCGGGCGCAGCAAGTGCTCGATACGTGTCTCTTCATGGTCCGCGCTTACCTCGAAACGAGCGACCCCGCCGAAGCGAGACGGCAGACCCGTGAATGCCGTCAACTCGTGCCGCGAGTCGAGCCGAGCTCCTTCCGTCACACTCCAGAAGTCCGAGACCTCCTTGCGGAAGTCGACGCGGAAATCGCGACCGAGGCGCCAGGCTCACTCGAGGTCACGAGCGAGCCTGCAGGTTGCCTCGTCCGCATCAACGGCATCGGGTTTGGAAAGACTCCGCTCAGCGGCATCGAGCTCCCCGCCGGAACGTATCGCGTGCAGGTCGAGTGCGACCCAACTCGCCGCGGCCGCATTCATCGAGTCGCGATCGACAGCGGTCCCAACCGGTTCACCTTCGACGACCAGCTGGAACGGGTGGTGCGCACGCGTCCTGTCCTTCACTTGGACTATGCGTCGAGCATCGACTGGGACGCTCGGATGGATCATGCGGGGTCGGTCGCAGAGGTGCTCGACGGAGCCGGCGCGTTGGCCGTCAGCTCGGTTCCCGGCGGCGTGCTTCGGCTCGACTCCAACGCCTCGCATCTCGAACCCGCGTCGGTTTGGATTCCCGCGGCAGCAGGCTCGCCGACGCGCGAAGATGTCGAGCGCGCCGTCGACGCGATTCTGGAAGGCCGCTCGGTCGACTTCACCGGGCCCCAGCCGGTCGCCCGCGCGAGCTGGTGGACAGAGGCCAACCCCGTCGCCCGACCGCCCGAGTCGGTAGAGCCGGTATCGCTCCACACCACCGCGGCCGAGGGTTCCGCGCGACCGCATGGGCAGCGCATCGCCGGCTGGACGACTTTTGGGGTTGGCGTCGCAAGCATCGGCGCGAGCGTCGGCCTCCACGTGTGGCGAGGACGACTCGGCGACACGTTCGTCGACATGCCATCGAACGTCAACGACGCGAGACGATGGAACGACATACGCGTCGCGGTGTGGACCACCGCTGGAGCCGGCGGCGCCGCCTTGAGCGCTGCCATGCCGCTCCTTCTCCCGAACCATCGGCGCACACCGTGGTGGGGCTGGCTGTCGGGCGCGGTCGGCCTCGGCCTCGCCGGCTACGCCGTGTACGAGGGTGTCACACTCACCACCTGCCCCGAGCCGTTCGTCGGAGATGAAGCCGCCGCCCGCGCGTGCGTCGATCGAGGGCAAGAGGCAGGCCGTCTCTCGCTCGCCCTCGCGGGCGCGGCGCCTCTTCTCACCATCCCGCTCGTTTACCTGATCCGGCCGCTACGGGCCGAACCGTCGGTTTCCGTGAACGCCGGCGGCGCCGTGGTAAAGATTCGCAAGGCGTTCTGATGCACCAGGGGGGACACAACTGGAGTTGGGGACTGGCTCTTGGCCTGGGGGTGTTGTCGGTCGGCGCGAGCGCGAAGGCATCGCCCGGAACATCCGCGACCCGGCCGGTGTTGGTCACACCGGTGGTTGGGAGCGAATCCGTCAGCGAAGTGAAACGCACCGAAATCCGAAACGCCGTCCATCGGGCCCTCGAGGCGCAAGGCTATCAAGTCTCGACGGCACAAGACTCACTCGGCCAAGCCGTGATCGGCTGCCAGACCTCCGAGTGTACCGAGCGCGCTCTCGACGCCGCGAACGCGGAGTTCGCAATCGTGCCCGCGCTCTGGGAGCGAACCGGCGGGAAAGCCGAGCTCACGCTCACTCTAATCCAGCGCGAGCGCCGCAACGTCAACGTCAACGTCGACGGCCCATGGACGGCCGGCCACGAAGGTCAGGTCGACCCCTTGGTCGCTCAACTGCTCGCGAAGCGTGACTCCGGGTGGGTGCCCACAGACGACGTGCCCGCGCCACCACGCAAGCGCCCAAATGCCTGGCTGGCCGGCCCGGTGATCCTCATCGCGGGTGGCACGGCAGCATTCATCGCCATCGGCGTCGGCGCCGCCACCCGATCTGACACGCAGCAGCTCAACACGGCAGCGGTTGCGGCCTGGTCCGCCGTCGGCGCCGCGGCAATCGCTGGAGGAATCGCCTGGTGGGTGGTTGGCGCGAAGCGCCGCCGCAGCTCTGGAGAGGCCCTAAGCCGCGCACCCGTCGTCAAACTCTCCCCCACCCAAGTTGACTTGAGGCTCCGGTTTTGAAAAAGGAACAACCATGAAGTGGCTCCTTATCTTCCTTGCAACCCTTTCGCTCGCCACGGCCTGCGTCGTCGAAGACCAGCCCGTCAACGGCGGCTCCGGCGGCACAAGCGGCACCGCAGGCACGGGCGCCACTGGCGGAACCATAGACCCCTGCGGCGGCTGCACCGGCGACACCCCAGTCTGCGACGAGGAGAACCTCACCTGCGTCCAATGCCTCACCAACGACAACTGCGACGCAATGTCCCCGGTGTGCGACGAGGAGAACAACGTCTGTGTCTGCAACACCGACGCGGACTGCAACACTCCAGAGCTCGCGCGCTGCAACACGGCCGAGCAAACATGTGAACCCTGCCAAGCCGACAGTCAGTGCGACGGAATCGAAGGCCTACCAGCAACAGACAACGTCTGCGACGACGGAACCTGCGTAGACTGCACCCCCGAAACAGAAGCGGACACGTGCGACGGCATGGTGAGCTGCAATGCGCTCACGAACACCTGTACCGACACAAGGATTGGTAGCTTGTTCGTCTGCGACGAGTGCGTCGCAGATAGCGAGTGCGGGGA
>CBFCWN010000050.1:0-30924 GCA_965601515.1 uncultured Myxococcales bacterium
ACTAGATCCTTAGTCTAGCGCGTCTGCCAGTTCCGCCACTTCCGCAGGAATGCAGGGGCCCGAAAGTAGTCAAGGGGCCGGCTCTGTCAAGTCGACGCGCTACAGCCCGAAGTGGCGAAGTGTGAACGCGAGAGAGTCCTCTCCTTTGGGGTCGACGAGCATCAAACCGCCAATGTTGACGACCGAATCGAGGCCTTCCTCGTCCCCCCGATCCAGGAGCATCACGGCGTGCGGCCGACTAGGGCGTCAGGGAGTGTCGGAGAAGCGGGTCGGGACCCGGGCTGCGTTCGACACGATGCGCCTCGACGACTCCACGAAGCGGATGATCGTCGGGAGATGGCCGCGTGCGAGCTTGAGCTTGCCCTCCATGAGGCCTTTGATGGGATCGAGGTGACCTTCGATGACTTCGCGCCAGCGCGCGTAGGTGCCGACGATCACGAATTCCGCGTCCGCGGGGTCGCTCTCGCCCTCGACGAAGCGCGCGTTGCGGCACTCGCCTTCGTGCACGTCCAGGATGATGCCGGCGTCTCGATCCAACCCCTGACTCGAGTCGGCACGGACGATCATGGCGACGGATCCGAATCTCCAAGCCTTGCCTTCATCACGGTAGCGACGGTCTGTGTTGAGCGCGGTCCGCAAGGCCTGCGTCCACTCGAGCGACGGAAATCGATACAACTGCCAACTCCCTGCCCGGACTTGGAAGACGCCCCTCTTAGCCTGCGACAAAGGCTCACGCAAACTCGGCGTGCTAACACACACACTGTGCGTTCGTTCCATTCGACCCTTCTAGACGAACATGGGTTTCGGCACGCCTTCGCGACGAGAAACGGTGGCGTGAGCGACGCGCCGTTCGATTCGCTCAATCTCGGTTTTCACCTCGGCGATCGCGACGATGCGGTCGCGGAGAATCGAAAACGCTTCGCACGCGATCTCGGTGTGACGGACGATCGTCTCTTCGAGCAGCGTCAAGTTCACGGTGTAGAAGTTCGCGCAGTGTCCGCGGCGAGCGACCGCCGAAGGATCGCGGACGAGGAGGGCGACGCGCTCATCACTCGCGATGAGGGGTTGGCCGTGGCGGCGCGTACGGCAGACTGCGTGCCTGTGTTGATCGCACACCCGCAGAGCGGCGACGTGGCGGCAGTGCACGCCGGTTGGCGAGGGGCGGTTGCGGGTGTCGTTTCGAACGCGCTTCGAGCGCTCGGCCATCCTCCTGCAGAACTCCTCGTCGCGATTGGGCCTCACATTCGTGTGGGCGCCTTCGAGATCGGGGAAGAGGTTGCCGAAGAGCTCGAGAGAGTTGGAGGCACAACGGCCGTCGACCGCGCGAACGGAAGGAAGCCGCACGGCGACCTTGCCGCACTCCTTCGTGTGCAGCTTGGTGTGGTCGGCGTCCCTGAGTCTTCCATCGACGACGTTGGCGGATGCACGTACACCGATGCCGCGAACTTTTTTTCGCATCGCCGTGACCGAGGGCGGACGGGGCGTCACCTCTCTGCGATCGTCGCAAAGCAAGGCGCTTCGTGCTAGCTCTGGGCGATGGCGGAGTTCGCCAAGACTAAGGCCGGCGTCGACGCCTCGGAGAAGAAGACTCTCGGTGAGGGGTTGTTCCAGAAGTGCGAGGCGTGTGGCGATGCCATCAAGAAGGACGACTTCGAGCGGAACCTTCAGGTATGTCCGGCATGTGGCAACCACTTCCATCTTTCCGCCGAGGAGTGGATCGCGCTCCTGAGCGATGAGGGGAGCTGGACGGCGCACGACACCGAGCTCGTTGCTGCCGATCCGCTCGAATTCGTCGACTCGAAAGCCTACACCGACCGCGTGCGCGCGGCCCGGAAAGCGAACGCCGTCAACGACGCGATTCTCGGGGGTTCGGCGACGATCGAGGGCATGCCGATTCAGCTAGGCGTGTTCGTCTTTCGCTTCATGGGCGGCTCGATGGGGTCGGTCGTGGGCGAGGTGATCACGCGCCTGATGGAGCGCGGCGAGCAGCTTCGGCAGCCCGTGGTCTTGCTGTCCTGCTCGGGCGGTGCCCGCATGCAGGAGGGCGCGCTTTCCCTCATGCAAATGGCGAAGACCGTCGCTGCCCGCGCGAAGCTCCGTGAAGCGAGCGTGCCCTTCATCAGCGTTCTGCTCAATCCGACCACCGGCGGAGTCGCGGCAAGCTTCGCGCTTCAAGGCGACGTGAACATCGCGGAGCCTGGAGCACTGATCGGCTTCGCGGGGCCGCGCGTCATCGAGGATACGATTCGCCAGAAGCTTCCCGAGGGCTTCCAGCGCGCCGAGTTTCTGCTCGAGCACGGCATGATCGATGTGATTTCTCCACGGCACGAAATGCGCGCGACCATCGCGCGTCTCGTCGAATACTTGGCAGGGTGAGTCGGTACCGCGACGCGCTAGCGTGGCTCTACGGGCTCGAGTCGCGCGGCATCAAACTCGGACTCGAGCGAATGGAGACGGCCGCCGCGCTGCGCGGGCATCCCGAGAAGGGTCTGAGGTATCTGCACATCGGCGGCACCAACGGCAAGGGCAGCGTCGCGGCGATGTGCGAATCGATGCTGCGCGCATCGGGACTTCGAACCGGGCAGTTCGCCTCTCCCCATCTCCAGCGATACGTCGAGCGAGTGCAGATTGCGGGCCGCCCGATCTCCGAGGCGGAGGCCGCAAGGCGAATCGAAGAGCTTCGCGCCGACACGCGGCTGCCGCCGCTTTCCTTTTTCGAGTACACGACCCTCCTTGCGTTCGAAGCCTTTCGAGACGCGAAGTGCGATGTCGTCGTCCTCGAAGTTGGATTGGGCGGCAGGCTCGACTCGACCAACATCGTCGACCCTGCTGCGTGCATCATCACGAACATCGGTCTCGAGCATCAGCGCATTCTTGGGGACACGCACGCCAAGATCGCGCGGGAGAAGGCCGGCATCATCAAGCAGGGAGTGCCCGTGGTCGTCGGCACCCGCGGAACGAGCGCACGTCGGGTCATCACCCGTCGAGCGCGCAAGGTCGGCGCGCCGCTCCGATTAGTCGGCCGGGATTTCGAAGGAACGCGGAACGACGGAAGCGTTCGTATTCGCGTAGGCGACCGCACGTATGAAAACGTCAAGCTCGGCCTGCGTGGGCATTACCAAGTCGACAACGCCGCGTGTGCGGTAACCGGAGTCCATGAGCTGAGCCGCGTGGGAATCGATGTGGACGAGCGGTCGATTCGAAAAGGGCTTCGCCGTGCCAAGTGGCCCGGGCGGCTCGAGTGGTGCCAGGGCAACCCGGCGTTCCTTTTCGATGCGGCTCACAACGCATCCGGATGCGAAACGCTCGGGCAATATCTCGACGACCTCGCGTTTCCCGGGAAGGTCGTCCTGCTGTTTGGCGCGATGCGCGACAAAGATCATCGAAGAATGCTTGCGGCGTTCGACGACCGGGTCGGCAAGCGGGTCTACGTTTCGTCGGCGGTGGCCCGTTCGCAGCGCCCAGAGCGCTTCACCGCGCTTCGCGACGGGTCGGTCGCGCGCAGTGTCCGGGACGGCCTCGCTCGAGCGCGTCGCGCGGCAGGGCAAGACGGTCTAGTCGTCGTCGCAGGCTCCGTCTTCGTCGTTTCGGAGGTCAGGGCATTGGTGAAAAACACGAGAACCGACCCCCCGATCGCGATGTAGCCCCGACCGCGTGCTATGAGTCTCCCGATGAGTGTTTTCCTTCAGGCCTGTCGCCGCGAGCCGACTCCGTACACGCCGATCTGGATCATGCGGCAGGCCGGTCGATACCAGCCCGAGTACCGTGCCCTTCGCGAAAAGGTGAGCTTCATCGAGCTCTGCAAATCGCCCGATCTCGCCTGCGAGGTCACGGTGCGCGCGGTCGATCAACTCAATGTCGACGCCGGTATCATCTTTGCGGACATCCTGTTGATTCTCGAGCCGCTGCGCATCGGCTTCGAGTTCACCGACGACCATGGTCCGCGCATCATGAATCCCATCCGCGAAGCGGCGCAGGTCGATGGCATCCCAGACCAAATCGACGCGGCAGGGTCGCTGTCGTACGTGATGGACGCGATCCGCGCGACGCGAAAAGAGCTGAAGGTGCCGCTCATCGGCTTCGCCGGCGCACCGTTCACGCTGGCGTCGTACGCGATCGAGGGCGGCGGCTCGAAGAACTACTACGAGGCCAAAAAGCTCATGCTCGGCGACGAAGGTCTTTGGAACGCGTTCATGTCGAAGCTCTCGTCGGCCATTGCCAAGTACCTCATCGCGCAGATCGATGCGGGCGCCCAAGCGGTGCAGCTCTTCGACAGCTGGATCGGATGCCTGTCACCTGCGGACTACAGGCGCTACGTGCTTCCGCACACCAAAGCGATCTTCGATCAGCTTCCGAAGGGCACCCCGGCGATCCACTTCGGGACTGGCAACCCCGAGCTCTACCCTGCGATGAAGGAAGCCGGAGGTGACGTCATCGGCATCGACTGGCGGAGCTCGATCGCCGAGGTCTGGTCGACGCTGGGCGACGACGTGGGCATCCAGGGCAACATGGACCCTGCGGCGCTTCTTTCCTCCCCCGAGGTGCTCCGAGCTCGTGCGTCCGGAGTGCTCGACAGCGCCGCCGGACGCCCCGGTCACATCTTCAATCTAGGCCATGGCATCATGCCGCAGGCATCGCCCGCCCAGGCGCGCGCGCTCGTCGACCACGTTCACGAAGCCAGCGAGCGCTAGTCTTTGCGAACGCCGATGAAGTGGAACGTGAGGGCGAACGTTCCTGTGAGCTGCTGACCGCTGATCCACTGATTGAAGCCGTCGTTCCCCTTCATCCGGAGACCGACGTACGACCAGTCGAAGCTCGCCGCGATCGACACCCAACGTACGATCGGAATGCGGAGGCCGACGCCGAAGGTCGTGTCGAGGCCTCCGTTGTTGACGTTGGTGAGCCCCCACGCGTTGCCATCGAACATGCGGGCGAAGCCGATGTCGACGCGAAACATGATGTGGACGAACGGAATCCGGATGGTCGGTTGGAACTCGGCCCCCGTTTTGAACAGCTTGTAGTCGCCGTAGTTGGCCTGCCGGTAGTACCAGCCGAGAAAGAACCCGCCGCCGAATCCAGTGCCGAGCGCGAAGCCGTATTGCGGACCGCGCTTTTTCGGGGCCCCGCCGGATGACGCACCCAGGCTCAACGAACCGAACTGATCCGGATCGTACGACGAGGGGCCAGCGACACCCTCGAGCCAAAGCCAGCCCCTGACCTTTCTGTAGTAAGGGCTCCGCTTTTCCTCCGCAGGAGCCGCGGCAGTCTGCACGGGCGCTGCGGTGGGCTCCGTCGTTATGGCCGCGTCTTCCTGTGCACGTACTTCGGTGGAACACAGCAAGAGCGCCGTCGTCATGCAAACGATATACTTCATCCGTTCTCTCCCCAGGTTGACTCCCCCCGATCGTGTTCGATCCGGTAGTTGCCTTCGAACCAATTCCCTGCGTCGACCAGCTTGCATTTCGGGGAGCAAAACGGGAAGTTCTTGGTCCGTTTCTCGAGCTCCTTCCTGCAAATCGGGCAACGCGCGCGTTTCATGCCCGCGAAGATAACACAATGAACCGCCAACCTCGCCACCTCTACCTCGACCCGCTCGACGCGGTTTGGCTGACCGTCGCGCGGCGTATCGGGTTTCGCGTCACGCGGTCCTCTGAGGTTTACGCGTCGACAAGTGGCGACGGCGAGATGATCATCGGAACCGCGGAGACGTTGGACCCGGACGACTGCCTCGCACAGATGATCTTCCACGAGCTTTGCCACTCCCTCGTCGAGGGTGCGCAAAGTCTGCGCGTCCCCGACTTCGGCCTCGACAACGAGACGTCACGAGATGCGGTCCGGGAGCACGCGTGCCTTCGACTTCAGGCGTCGCTTGCCGGCCGTTTCGGGTTGCGCCAGTCACTGGCTCCAACCACCGATTTTCGGAGTTACTACGACGAGCTCCCCGACGATCCTCTCGCGTCCGGCGACGACCCTGCGATCGCGGGCGCGCGAGCCGGAGCCGAACGAAGCGAGGGGGCTCCCTGGGCGCCGCACCTGCAGGCTGGGCTCGATGCTACCGCACGCATTCTTCGAGTCGCGAAGGAGCTCGCCGCGAACTGCCCCGACTCCGAAAAACCCCCGATTTGGGAGGACTTAGACGACGCCTGAGCCTCAGCTGGCACCGGTAGCTTCCCGTGGTATGACCCCGCCGCTTCAATCACGAAGCCGGAGGCCTCCCGGTCCCGAAACCAAACACACCTCCCTGCTCGAACAGGCGTTCCGGTGCCCTTCGGGGTTGAGCGTCTGGGGAGGTGGAAGCGCAACCGAAAGGAGAAACGAGCTATGGCAACCACCACTCAAGAAGTCCAAGAAGCGCCCGAGCTGGCGGCCCTTGGAAGCCCGGACGTCGCGGCGGGCGACCTCCCCATCGGCCTTCGGGCCCTCATCGATGCCGGCGTCCACTTCGGTCACCAGACCAAACGCTGGAACCCGCGCATGCGCCCGTACATCTACGGCGCCCGCAACGGCATCCACATCATCGACCTCGATCAGACGACTGAGCTCTTCAAGCGTGCGTACAACTTCGTCGCCGACTCAGTCGGTCGCGGAGGTCACGTGCTTTTCGTCGGAACCAAGCGCCAGGCGGCCGAGGTCGTTCGCGAAGAAGCGGAGCGCGCCGGTCAGTTCTTCGTCACCGGTCGTTGGCTCGGTGGCACGCTCACCAACTTCCGCACCATGAAGGGTGGAATCGATCGCCTTCGCGCGATCGAGGCTCAGGTCGAGGACGGCACGATCGACACGCTGCGAAAGAAGGATGCGCTCTCGATTCGTCGCGAAGGTGAGAAGCTCGAGAAGTACCTTGGCGGCATCAAGAAGATGGACGGTCTTCCGTCGGTTCTCTTCATCGTCGATCCGCACAACGAGCACATCGCGGTCAACGAGGCACGGAAGCTTCACATCCCGATCGTGGCCCTCACCGACACCAACTGCGACCCCGATCTGATCGACTTGGTCATTCCCGGCAATGACGACGCCATCCGCTCCATCAAGCTTATCACGTCCCGTATCGCGGACGCGTGTCTCGAGGGAAGCCAGCAGCACCGTGACTTCCTGCAGCACGAGGGCGCAGGGGCGCCTGCCACGCCTGCGGAGGGTCTGCAGGTCGAGTTTGCCCGCAAGCGTGGTTCCGCGCCTGCAGCTCCCGAAGGAAACGAGTAATGCCCGAAATCAGCGCAGCCCAGGTCAAATCACTTCGAGATCGCACCGGCGCCGGCATGATGGCGTGCCGCGACGCGCTCCGCGAAACGGAGGGCGACGAGGAAAAGGCGATCGAGATCATTCAGAAGAAGGGCCTCAGCAAGGTCGCCAAGAAGGCGGGGGCGATTGCCGGCGACGGCCTCGTGCACGCGTACATCCACGGCGCCGGTCGCGTGGGAGTGCTCCTCGAGGTCAATTGCCAGACCGACTTCGTCGCACGCGGCGAGGACTTCCGTCAGTTCGTCGAAGAGACCGCGATGCAGATCGCCGCCGAGTCCCCGCTCTTCGTGAGCGAGGAAGACATCCCCGAGAACCAGGTGCTCGCTCAGACCGCGATCTACCGCGGTCAGATCGAGGAAGAAGCCAAGGCCACGGGTCGAGAGAAGCCGGCCGCGGCCATCGAAAAGATCGTCGAGGGCAAGCTCGCGAAGTGGAAGAAGGAATCCTGTCTACTCGACCAGGTTTCCATCATGCACGACGACAAAACGGTCCGGCAGCTCATGGAAGAGCTCACCGCTCGCATCGGCGAGAAGATCAGCGTTCGCCGTTTTTCCCGATACGAGCTCGGCGAAGGAATCGAGAAAAAGAAAACAGATCTGGCGGCCGAGGTAACGGAAGCGCTAAAAGGCTCCTGAGCCATGAACGACGGGGTCCAGCTCAACCGGGTACTGCTCAAGCTCTCTGGAGAGGTGCTTTCGAGCGGTCCGAGCGGCAAGAGCATCGACCCCGAGATGGTGAAGAACATCAGCGAAGAGCTTGCTGAGGTCCAGTCGAGCGGATTCCAGATCGGCATCGTCATCGGAGGCGGGAACATCTTCCGCGGTCTGAAGGGCAGCGCGAGCGGCATGGACCGAACCGCCGCCGACCACATGGGCATGTTGGCGACGGTGATCAACGGCATCGCTCTCCAGGACGGCTTAGAAAAGGCAGGGGTCGACACCCGGCTGATGAGCGCGTTGGAGGTCAAGGCCGTCTGCGAGCCCTACATTCGCCGTCGCGCCGTGCGTCACCTCGAGAAGGGGCGCGCGGTGATCTTCGTTGCGGGCACGGGCAATCCGTACTTCTCCACCGACACCGCGGCGGCGCTCCGCGCGATGGAGATTCGCGCGGCCATGCTTTGCAAGGCGACCAAGGTGAAGGGCATTTACGACAAGGATCCCGTCGTTCACGACGACGCGACGATGGTGCCCCGCCTGAGCTACGACGAGTTCCTGATGAGGCGCGTCGGCGTCATGGATGCCACCGCCGTTGCGCTGTGCCGCGACAACGACCTGCCGATTCGCGTGTTCAAGCTCACGGAGCCCGGCAACATTAAACGGGTTGTCATGGGCGAAGACGTCGGTAGCCTAGTGGCGGCGGAAAGCTGACTTCCGCTGATACGAGGTACCCCATGCTTGCGGAAACACTGGAAGAGCTAGGTGACGCGATCGACAAGGCGCAGGAGTCGCTCAAGCGCGACCTCGCAAAGATTCGCGCCGGTCGGGCGAACCCCGCCATTCTCGATGGCGTTCGGGTCGACTACTACGGCTCGCCCACACCTTTGAAGCAGCTCGCGTCCATCTCTGTGCCCGAGCCTCGGATGATCATGCTCAAGCCGTTCGACCGAACGCAGATGCAGGCCATCGAGAAGGCCATCATGGAAGCGCAGCTCGGTTTGAATCCGGGCAACGACGGTGAACTGATCCGCCTTCCGATGCCGCCGCTAACCGAGGAGCGTCGAAAAGATCTGGTGAAGGTTGCGCGCAAGTCGGGAGAGGACTGCAAGGTCGCGATCCGAAAAGCGCGCCACGACGCCAAAGACATGATCGACAGTCTTCAGAAAGAAGGGGAAGTCGGAGAAGACGATGCCGATCGAGCACGCAAGGAGCTCGAGGAGATCGTCAAGAGCGGCACCCACAAGGTCGACGAGATCGTCGGCAAGAAGGAAGCAGACATTCTCGAGGTCTGAGTCCTTTCAGAACGGTCGCCCAAAGGCTGCGTAGAACTGCGCGCCGCCACCTTCGTCGAAGCCGTACGCGAAGCCGACGCGAAGCGAGAGCGGCTCGACGTAGCCGAGCGTGAAGTCGAAGTGCAGCTCGAATCCGGTGCCCTTGCGAAAGTCCGGGAAGTCGATCTGGCCGAAGTACGCGTTTCCAACGTCGAAGAAGACGAGGCCCCACATTCGGTCGAAGAAGACGGGAACCGTGCTCGGTCCACGAAGCACGCGGGTGACGGGAAAGCGATACTCGACCTGGACGAGCTGAAAGCGGTCTCCGAAGATCGAGTTCGCCGGATATCCACGCAGTGCCACGCCTCCTTGCTCCTCGAAGTTCAGAAGCTGATCGATGAAAGAAGCCTCGGGGAAACCACCCAGGGAAAAGATCCCGCGTTCGCCGCGACTGTCTTCCCCAGCGCCTCCACCGTACCGGAACGCAAGCACGTGGTGCTGCGCCCAGGGCATCTCGATGAATCGTCGGATGAACCACGACGCTGAGAGGCTCTTGAACTGACTTCCGATTCCCGGGTGAGCGAACGCGAGCGACGCGCCGAACGTGCGTCCCTCGGACGGGTTGTAGTCATAGATGTGCCGTCTCGCGTCGTTGTACGACCAGGACAAGCGGAGGTCTGCGTTGAGACCAGTCGGAGGGAAGCTCGGCGGCGGGAAGTTGGGGTTCAAACGACCGGTGAAGGTGGTGAGGGAACGAGACCAGGTCAGTCCATAGCTCGCACTGATGAAGTTGCTGTGGAATGAGCGCGGGATGAACTGCGAAACGGCCACGCGTCCGCCATAGCGATCCTCGACGTAGGGGAGTCGGCGCCCGTTCACCACGAAACCTCCCCTCGGCGTCACGCTCCGAAAGAATGACACCGTGAAATCCGGCGGAAGCCGGCGGAGCGTGTAGCGAGCGTCGACGTTGACGTAACCCTCCGCGAGACTGATGCCGACGCGTGCGAAGACATCGTGGAATCCGGCGGCGTCCTCTCCGCGCGTGAAGATCCCAAGCTGTTGGCCGAACGCATCTTGCTCGAGGTCGAGTCCCCAGAACCGCGGATAGAGCGTGCGGGCTCCTACGTAGCGTCGCGGGCGGTCGTTGAGGACGGAGTCGACGGGGCTAGGCGGAGGACGGTTGTCGACGTATCGGGGAGCCGATCGCGTTGGAAGCTCGGTGAGATCCAGCATGTAAATGTCGAAGCCGCGGCTGGTGTACCCGATGTACGCGAGTCGTGTGCCGTCCGGCGAGGGGGCAGGCGTGTACGCTCCGGAAACGAGGTTCGTGACCTGGGTGATGCGACCGGTTTCTGCGTTCCACGCGTAGATGTTCGCGATGCCGGTGCGGTCGCTCGAGAAGTAGAGGAGAGTGCCGTCTGGCGACCAGGCCGGGCCGGTGTCGAGGGCCCGATCGTGCATTAGCTCGGTGATTTCGCGGGTCTCGAGGTCGAGGACGTGGATGTCTCGATACCCGCCTTCGCTCCACTTGCTGTACGCGACCTTGGTTCCGTCGGGAGAGAAGCGAGGGGTATACACCTGCTCGAAGCGCTTGCTGTCGACCAGGATCTCCTGGGTGCCTTCGATGTCGTCGAGGCGCGCCCACCAGAGTGTCTGCGTCGATGCCGCGTTTCGAACGTAGGCGACGAATCGTCCGTCGGGTGACACGTCGGGATAGCGCGCTCGGACCCCTTTGGTGAGTCGATCGCGCTTCCACACCCGCGTCGGATCGTATCGGAACAGGTCGTAGAAGTTGTAGACGTTGACCTTGTATGCATCGAATGAGTCCAGGTAGATCTCCCCGTCTGGCGCGACCGCCGGATAGCTTTGCCCCGCGGCACGAACGAGTCTTTGAAGACGGTTGCCGTCCGCTAGATGGAGCCTGCGAATCTGGTCGTCGCTTCGGCCATCGCGAGCGAAGTAGATCAGATGCTCGTTGTCTTCGAAGCGGAGCCCTCGAACGGTCTCTCCGGTGAACGTGAGCCGACGTCCTTCGACGAGCCCTTGCGACCGTACCGACTCGGCGACGTCGCCGTAGTGCACCTGCATGTCGGCGATCCACTCTTTGTAGAGGGTGTCGAAAGTCTTGCCGGTGAGGCGTTTGGACATTCGGTTGAGACTGAAAGGAATCGCGCGGCGCCCGTACCAGTGGGCCATCTCCGGGATGATTTCTTCGCCGTAGCGGTCGACCATCCACTTGATGAAGCGAGAACCGTACAGGTACCAGATGTCTCCGCGCGGCCAGTAGTCGGTGTTGTTGTTCAGCGTATCGAAGTGAACGACGTTGTCTTCGAGCACCGCCATGCGCATGTACATTTCGAAGATGGTCGAACGCAGGCGTCCGCTCGCTGTGAGCTCGGACTCGTAGTACGTCGCGATGCCCTCGATGATCCATCGAGGCTGCAACAGGTTCGGCGCCCAGATCTTTCCGAAGATGTGATTCACGATTCTCGGAAGGCCGCCGATGTTGTCGAGGTGGAGGATGTGCGAATGCTCGTGCGTCACGAGGACGGTCAGCCAGTCGTCGAAATCACTCAGGACGGAAAGGTCGTCCGGGGCGCTTACGAAAAGCTTCACCACGTTGTAAGGAAGGACGTCGGCGGTACCGTTCGCCGTGTCCACGTCGTCGTTCAAAACGATCTGAACGGGCTTTCGAGGCTCGTGCCCGAGCAGCGGTTCAAGCTTCTCGTGGGCACGCTCCGCGACCCAGAGGACGCGTCGAGCGACCAGCGCGAGCGGTTCGGGGTAGTTGACCTCGAAGTGCTCGCTCCGAACGGTCTTCCAGCGCTTCGTGATGTCCCTTTGCTGGGCATCGGCCGGAAACGCTGCAAAAAGCACCAGCAGACACGCTATCGAAGCGGCCGTGCGGGCCATCCCTGCGCTTCTAGCATGTGGGCACCTGGAACCCATAACCGTCCGTTCACCCCTCCTTATGGGCCAAAGCCTTGACCCACGGGCGGCCGGTTGCCTAGCCTTAACTCAGAGTAGGGGGTTTGGTTCGTTACAATGGGTGCCGAACGAGGGGAGTTGGTCATCGAGGATCTAGCGTTGCCGTTGGCGCTGCGTTTCATCTCCGGAAAGTATCAGGGAGGGGAGTTTCCGCTTCCCGAGTCTGGCGAGATCGTCATCGGGCGATCGAGCGAGCTCGACATGGTGCTGGTGGAGGACATGGTCTCGCGTCGTCACGCCAAGATCTCAGTTGAAGATGGAGACATCTTCCTCGAGGACCTCGGGTCGACGAATGGAAGCTTCGTGAACGGTGAGAAGATCACCCGCACGAAGCTCGAAGAAGGCGATCGCATCTTGATCGGGACGAGCATCATCAAGGTGGTCACTTCCGATGGGACCACAGCGTCGGTGCAGGATGCCCAAGAACAAATGAACGCAGCTGCCTCGAGCGTGCGCCCCGCCGCCGCGGGCAGCACGATGACCGGATCGATCGCAGAAGTCGCTCTGCCCGATCTGCTTCAACTCTTCTCCGCGTCGAAGAAGACCGGCGTGCTTCAAATCAGCACGGCGACCGACGTGGGCGCCATCTATCTCGATGAGGGTATGGTCCGCTTCGCTGTCGTGAACGGCGACGAGTCGGTGCCGCCCGATAAGGCGTTCTATCGAATCCTGGTGTGGGACAGGGGCACCTTCGACCTCCTTCCCGAGGCCGAGCGCGAGTTTCCGACCGAAATCGAGAGCAGCATCGAAGGCCTGCTCATGGAGGGCATGCGACAGCTCGACGAGATGAGGCGCTTCGGCGACTCGCTTCCCGCGCTGCAATCTGCGATCGGTTTCCCGACTCCTCTGGAAAAGCCGCTACGCGATGCGACTCCCGAAGAGCTCGATGTGATTCAGCTTGCTCTGAACCACGAGACGCTCGTCCAGATGATGAACTTCAGCGGCAAGCCCGATCCTGAGGTCGCCGAGCTGGTCGTCGCCCTCATCGAAAAGGGCTACCTCAAAGCCGACTGACCGCGCCCGATCGTCGACTAGCGTTCGAAGTAGCGCCGGAGCGCCTCGTACGCCTTGTTGAGCGATTCCGTCAGCTCGACGGCGGTTTCGTGTCGCTCGGGATGCGCCGCGTGCTTGTCGGGGTGGTACCGCTCGCGAAGCTTCTCGTAGGCGCGCTGTATCTCCGGCCACGACGCGCTCGGGTCGAGCTCCAGGTTCGCGAGATATTGCCGAACCCGCGAAAGAGTAGGGCGCTCGCCAAGTTTCGGACGGCCGAATCGGCGCTCTCGCTCCTCGGCGAGCTCGTCATCAGTCAGGTCTGCGAGCTTCTTTCCGTCGGGACCGAAGGGGCCGTCGCTCAGGCGGGTCATGGGCTAGAGGCGCCGTGCAGGGTCAGCAGGCGCGAGAGAAGGTCTTCGGAGTACTTCGTGAGCTTCGTGAAGGCGACTCCCATGCCGGGTGGGTCGTGCTCGACGCGCACGACCTTACCGCTGCCCTCGATGGTCTCGACGTCATCCATGATGACCGTGAACGTGAGCTCGACCTCGGTGCCTACGGGCAGCGGGTCTTTGCTGCGAATGAACACGCCTGAGCGCGAGACGTTCGTCACGTACTCGTGCACGAAGGCGTCGAACGACTCGAACTCCTTGTTGAGTGTGACTCGCTTCTCGCCGCGCCCGTGATCGCTCATCAGAATTCAGCCTCCCGTGAGGTCAAACTGTTCCAGATGATAGTCGTTTCGCGGCTGAAGCTCGATCCGACGCTGGAACCGGCGTGCTGCCTCTTCGACGGATGCCTTTTCCTCGCGTTCGAGCATGTCGCAGACCGCCGGGTGTGCACTGATGACGATCTTGTAGCCGGGAAGAGCATCGCGCTCGCGTCGCATCTGGCGGAAGATCTCGTGGCAGATCGTTTCCTTCGATTGAAGGCGTCCGGTTCCGTCGCAGAAAAAGCATGGCTCGTAGAGCGTGCGTCCGAGGGACTGACGAGTTCGCTTTCGGGTCATCTCGACGAGCCCGAGCTCGCTGATGCGAATCGCGGTCGTCTTTGCCTTGTCGTCCTTGAGTGCTTGGAGCAGTGCCTTGAACACCTTTTCGCGGTGCGCGTGCCGCTCCATATCGATGAAGTCGAGCACGATGAGCCCGCCGATGTTTCGAAACAACAACTGGTATGCAATCTCGCGGACGGCTTCGAGGTTGGTTTGCAAGATCGTCTGCTCGACGTCGCGACCCTTGCCGGTAAAACGACCGGTGTTGACGTCGATCGCCGTAAGGGCTTCGGCCTGATCGATGACCAGATGCCCGCCTGACGGAAGCGGCACTTTGCGAGATAGCGCTCGGGTGATCTCTTCCTCGATGCCGTACTCGTCGAAGAGCGGCTCGTACCCTTCGTAGAGGCGCACGTCGTTCGCCCGCTCGGGCAAGAAGAGGCCGAGAAATTCCTTGAGGCGCAGATACTCGTCGCGATCGTCGATGACGATTTCACTGACGTCCTCCGTGAAGAGGTCGCGAGCCGACTGGATGACGATGTCCGGTTCCTCGTGGATGAGCGTCGGCACCTTCTTCACTTGGTCGCGTGCGGCCTGCGTCTGCTCCCAGAGCTTCACGAGATAGCCGATGTCGGCCTTGAGCTTCTTCTTGGTGAGGCCTTGGGCAAGCGTTCGAACCACCACGCCACCCTCAGGCGGCTTGACCGAGTCGATCACCTCCTTGAGGCGACGGCGTTCGCGATCGTTGCCGATGCGTTTGGAGACGCCTACGTGATCGACCGTCGGCATGAACACGACGTATCGCCCTGGAAGCGACACGTGGCTCGTGACGCGCGCTCCCTTGGTGCCGATGGGGCCCTTCGAAACCTGCACCATCAGCTGCTGTCCCTCTTGAAGAAGGTCGCGGATCGGTGTTTTTCGCGAGGCTCGATTCCTCCGGCCTTTGTTGCTCTGCTTGCCCTTGTCGTCACTCTCTTCTTCGGTACCTTCGGCGGCGATGAGGTCTTCGACGTGAAGGAAGGCCGCTCGGTCGAGGCCGACGTCGATGAACGCTGCTTGCATGCCCGGGAGCACGCGAGAGACGCGGCCGAGATAGATGTTCCCGACCGGCGAGCGATGATGTCGACGCTCGACGTAGAGCTCACGCAACACGCCATCGGCGATGAGTCCGACGCGCGTCTCACCGATGTCGACGTTGATCAGAAGGGTGTTGTTGCCCATGTCTTCGGAAGAGCTAGTTCTTCTCGAAGATCTGCTCGATTTCCGCCTGCGTGCTCTCTTCGCTCCGAGACCGCGCGACCGCGATCTCTTTGACGACGAGGTTACGCGCAGTCTCGAGCATCTTCTTTTCGCCAAACGACAGCGACTTCTCCACCTGAAGGCGGTAGAGGTCGCGCATCACCTCGGCGACGTCGAAGACCGAGCCGGTCTTGATCTTATCCATGAATCCGCGGTAGCGGCGGTTCCACGTCTGATTATCAAAGACGACAGGCTGCTCCTCGAGGAGCGCGAAGATCTCTTGGATATCGGTCTCGGAGATCGGCGGCCGCAGACCCACCTTTTTGGCCTGCGCGACGGCGACCCGAATCCGGTCGTTGTTTTTCGCGTCGAGTGGCTTGAGGACGTAAAATTCCATCGTGTTTGAGCCGATTTTACGCTGCTCGATGGAAACCACCTCAGTCACACCTTGCTTTGGGTAGATGGCCTTGTCGCCAACCTTGAAATCGTATGTTCCCGCTTGCATCGGGACTCCTTGTTTCGCCAATGGTGATTCCCGCGCCTGTTTTGGTAGACGCAGGTTGAGTGCGGGGGGAGCGCTGTGATGTTTTCCGACTCTGTCGTCGCAGTCTGCGCGTTCCCGGCCCCTTCCAACTAGCCAGGCAACAACCTGGCGGTCGCGAAAGATAGTCCGACCGCCGTGGCCGGTCAACGCGATCACGGCGGCGACTCGGCTTGAACCGTGCTCGGCGTCTCAAGAGCGATCGCTTTATCGGCAACGCGTTTATGCAGCTTCTTCAGCTTTTCAGCCTGATCTAAAGTACAATCGATCTTCAGCAATTTCAGACAGTTAGAACTCGATGTTGCAAAACATTTCGCTCAAATAGTACAAAGTTATGTATAATTCATGTGCGGTTCCGCTTGACACGTGAAGTGACGTGACAATACGGTACTTGCACCTGCAATCTTGACCCACCTTGGAGGAGGTCGAAATGGCGACTGCAAAGAAACGAACGACAAAGAAGAGGCCCGCGAAGAAGCGCGCGGCCAAAAAGGCCGCGAAGAAGCGGACAGCAAAGAAGGCCGCGAAGAAGCGGACAGTCCGGAAGGCAACCAAAAAGCGCGCCGTCCGGAAGGCCGCGAAGAAGCGGGCCACGAAGAAGGCCGTGAAGAAGCGCGCCGTGAAGAAGGCCGCGAAGAAGCGGGCAGCAAAGAAGGCCGTGAAGAAGCGCGCCGTGAAGAAGGCCGCGAAGAAGCGGGCAGCAAAGAAGGCCGTGAAGAAGCGCGCCGTGAAGAAGGCTGCAAAGAAGCGGGCAGCGAAGAAGGCCGTGAAGAAGCGCGCTGTAAAGAAGCGCGCCACCAAGAAGCGCGCCGTGAAGAAGGCCGCGAAGAAGCGCACGACCAAAAAGCGCGCGACTCGCAAGAAGAAATAGCCTCTAGGCGGTCGGCCTCATGGCCAACCATAGGGGTCACTCTGGTGACCCCTAGCCTAAGGCCCTTTTACGAGGGCCTTTCGCGCAGTCAGTCGTGACGATCCCTCTCACACTAAAGGGGGTTGTTCGTCAGCTAGGGCCTCAGCTTCATGCTGGGGCACTGGCGTTTAAGGGGTCGCTTTTCGCTCGGCGCGGAGGAGGCGAGCGAGACGCGACGGTTCGAGCCGCACCGCGATGACCTTCTCGCGTTCGAGGGTGACCGATCCGACGGGGCTCCCCTTGGGCTTACGGACGAATCGCCGCGGCGTGTACAACACGTCGACGACGGCTTCGCTCCGAAGGTCGCTGAAATGCGCCGACAGCGTCGCCGCATCGACGAGCACTTCCGGCGCGCATGCCTGACCCTTGTCGAGCCGAACAACGACGTGTGCTCCGGTGACGCCTCGCGCGTGCAGCCAGAGATCGTGAGGGCGAGCGACCCGAAGAGTGAGTCGATCATTGTCTGCGGCGCCGCGGCCCACCAGCACGCTGGCTCCTTCCTCCGTGACGAACTCCCGGTACGGAAGCCGCCCGCCTCCGTGCCGCTTCTTGCGCTCGCGCTCGTGTGGCTCCTCGATCGAGACGCCGAGCTCGGTCAGTCGTTCGATGGCTGCTTGGGGAGACGACGTGGCCAGCTCGCGCTCCAGCATCTCGAGCGCGGCTACTCGTTGGTCGACCGCCTCGAGTCGATCGGGGACAACCGCCAGTCCACGCTTCAATCGCTTCGCTTTCGCGAACAGCGCCTGCGCCTCTTCGGCGGCTGAGCGGTTGGGGCTCAGCGGGATGCGAACACGTTCGTTGGGCGCTTCGAACGACGGCGCGTCGAACCACTCTGCGCCTGCCGGAACCTCGTGGGCGTGCGCCAGGAGCAGGCTCGCCCATTCCTGCATCGTGGATGCCTCGTTCGCCTTCTCGAGATCTCGCGCGATCGCATTCCTCTTATTGCGCGCTCGCTTCAGGTCTCGCCCGAGTGCGCGTCGCAGTTGCTGCAAGCGTGCCGCGCGATGAGCCTCGAGAGTCGAATCACCGACGCTTCGCAATGGCGCTGCAGGCTGATGCACCCAGTGCCCCTCTTCGCTTGGAGGACGATACGCAGCACCGGGCGAACGGAGAATCACGTCGTCATTCGGATCGATGAGCCACCACGTACCCGCTGGCTTGGCGGCGGTGACGACCAAGGCCCTACGTTCGTCGCCACGGCTGAGGACAACGCGAATCGCCCGACGACTTCGCTCGACGTCGACGATCCGAGCCCCCTCGACGTGCCGCCGAAGGTTGGAGATACTCTGCGACGCGTGAGCCCCTCTGGGTCTGACTTCGAGGATGGCGAGGTCGAGCGCGCCCGGCAGCGTCGAGAGGATGAGCGTTTCGGTACGACCCTCGGTGTGGACGGTGAAGCTCAGCAACCCGGGTTCGGGTTGGTCGACGCGGTTGACCTTCGCATCCCACGCGCTCACTCGCCCCCTTCCACGAGGGACTGCAGCAGCCGAGCTTCCCGAAACGACTGTGGCGAGTCGATCGTGATGTAGGCGATAGCCGCCGCCGAAGACGCTACGTTGTCGACGACATCGAGCAGAAGCGCGTGCGAGAAGGATCGACGTAGGCCTTCTGCGAAGAGAGACCCATAGATGACTTCGTCGTCCGGTGCAGGATCGTCGACGGGATCGAAACCCGGAAGTACGTCCGAGGTCCGCGCCAACGCGCGCACGGACTCGGGTTCCCAGAGGCCGCTCGGCCGCCAGGCGATTCGCATCCCCGAGGGGCGAGGGAGTCGGCTGATGTAGTCGCGGAGGCGCTTTCGGTCGCGCGCCCCCGTGGTCACCTCGGAGGTGGTCGCCAGTACCAGGAGTACGGGCTCGAGGGCGTCCACCGCAGTCGTCAGCCAGGCCAGGCCTACGTCCAGCTCGCCCCCTTCGCGAAGCGCTCCGGCCGACGTATGCCAACACGACCTGGGAACCCTCAGCGCCAGTCGAAAGCTCTCGGGCAGACCGGCCCGCCATTTGGTGAGGGTTTGAGCCTTGGGCAGCTGCCCGGTGAGTGTGAGCTCGGCGAAACCGAGCTCAGACGTGTATTTCGGCCCCGGAGGCCGCTCCAGCAGTGCGCCGGCGAGGACCTGCATCCGGCAGAGGGTAGTCGGAGCACCGTCGGGCGCAACGCTAGTCGTGTCCGACTGTGCACGAATTGACGAGGGGTGATCCCATGGCCTATTACTCCCGAGTGCCCTGCGTTTTAGGCGTCGGGCCAGAGGGGATTGGGCATGGAACAGGCTCGCAACTACGTTTGCACGGAATGCGCAAGCGCAGTTCCGTCCGGACATAAGTTCTGCGGGGCGTGCGGAGCGCCAGTGCCTTCCGAGGCTCAGACGCTCGACGTGCAGTTCTTCGGCGCGATGCAGATGCCTGGAAAGGCGCGGCTCATCGTCGTCCGGGGCGACGAAGCGATGGGGGAGGGCCTCAGCTACCTCCTCCAGGCGACGGAGCACGTGGCAGGCCGTGAGGCCGATCAGATTGCGTTTCCGAGCGACAACTGGCTGAGCCCGCGTCATGCGAACTTCATCTACCGTGGTGAAAAGCTCGTGGTCCGCGACGAGGGCAGCCTGAACGGCGTGTACATCAGAGTTCGCGGGAGCGCCGCCGTGCAGATCGGCGACTACTTTCTCTGCGGTCAGCAGATGTTTCGTATCGACGCGACCCCGAAGGACAGCTCGGGTCCCGAGCCTGACCAAACCTACTTTTACGCGTCGCCGCGCCGGCCGAGCGCCTTTCGCATCACTCAAATTCTCGAGGGTGGCATGGACGGCATCGTGTGTTGCGCTCAAGAGCAAACGCTCGAAATCGGTCGCGAAGATTGCGACATCAACTTCCCCGACGACATCCACATGTCACCACGTCATGCAAAGGTCGAGATGACCGGTGAGACCCTCAAGCTCATCGACGAGAACTCGCAGAACGGAACGTATCTCCGAATCCGCGGCGAGAAAGAGCTCGCGCATGGGGACTACCTGTTTCTCGGTCGCAACCTCGTTCGAGTGGAGGTGACGGCGTGATCGTCTGTTCCAGATGCAGCAAGGAAAACCAGGACCACTACAAGTTCTGCCTTGGATGTGGAGCTGAGCTCCCGCGCGACTCGTCGCAGCCTAGGGTAACGGGACCCGGGAACGATCCACGAACCACCGATGCTCCTCCCGCACCCGCTCGGGCGGCAAGCTCAGGCGGGCTTGCATCCGCCCCGCAGCTCGAGCCTGAGCCGTTTCCTCCGGAGCCAGTTCTTGAGGAACCTGAGCCCGCGCAAGACCCATTGCCACCGGAGCTTGCTCCGCTCGACGGAGAGACATCTCCCTGTACCCACTGTGGCGCACAGGTTCCCCAGAACTTCCGCTTCTGTCACGTGTGCGGTCACGACCTTCACTCCGACATGCCGCCGGCTGCTCTGGTCGAAGGTCCAGAGGAGCGTGTCTCAGCGCCGGCCGTCGCAGAGACGCCCGGGGCGCCAGCCCATCGAGCTCGCCTCGTCTTGATACAGCCAGACGGCTCCGAGGGAGATTCGTTTCCGCTTCCGGTCGAACGCTCGCTCATTGGCCGCAGCACCGGCGGCATCTTTGCGAGCGACGCATACCTCTCGCCAGAGCACGCCGAGTTTCGATTCGAAGGGGACCAGCTCGTCGTCCGCGACATGGAGAGCTTGAACGGCGTTTACATCCGGATCGATCCAGAGGTTCCCATCGAGCTTTTCGATGGCAGCGTCTTCCGCGTCGGCCAGGAAATCCTTCGATTCGACGCTCCCGTCGCGCCGGAACCAGCGCCTGACGGGACACAGCACGCCGGGAGCCCCCACTACGGCTTCGTCGGGCGGATCTCGCTCGTCATCGGTCGCAGCGCGACGGGCAACAGCTTCCCGGTACCGCCCCATGGAATCCACCTTGGACGCGAGCGAGGCGACGTCTTGTTTCCCGAAGACGGCTACGTCTCCGGGCTCCACTGCCGCATTCACTCCGAGGTCGGCCACGTCTTCTTGACGGACGTGGGTAGCTCGAATGGAACCTTCGTTCGGGTCTCGAACGAGTCGTTCGTGCCCCGGGGGACCTTCGTGTTGATGGGACAGCAGCTGTTCCGAGCGGAGTACTAGTCTCTACTCGACACGCGTCGCGAGAAACTCTTCCACACGATCCGCGACGCGCCTCGGCTGTTCAACCGGGGCGGCGTGGCTGCCTTCCTCGATGATCTCGAGCTCGGCGTCCGGAATCGACTGCGCCATTTCATCGGCGAGCACCATGGGCGTGAACGTGTCGCGCTCGGCAGCCACGATCAGAGTCGGCGTGTCGACCTCGTGGAGGAAGCCCTTTGCGTCGTGTTGCCCGGCCGCGCGCAAAATGCGAAGAAATAAGTCCGGGTCCATGAGCGCCGAGTGTTCCCAATAGCGTTCGAAGTCTTCCTCGCGAATCCGATCGCGATCGAGCTCTCGCCCCGCGCATGCAACGCGGAACGCGAGAGCGGCCGGCACGCGACCCCAGACCGCTCGCGCGATCCCCGGAAACAGCTCGGCGCCACGGAGCAGTCCCGGCAGCACCTGGTCGAGAAGGTCGGTTCCGTGGAACGTCGTGGTGATTTTGCCGAAGGTGCCGCACACCAGGATGAGGCCCGCTACGGCATCGGGGTGCCGTCGGTAGTACTCGAGCGCGACCTGAACCCCCATGGAGTGCGCGGCGATGACCGGCCGGTCGAGCTCGAGCGCCGTGCTTACCGTGAAGAGGTCGTCGGCGAGGTCGCCGATGCCGAGTCGAGTGCGGTCGGCAGGTGGACCGCTTCGGCCGTGCCCGCGGAAATGCCAGTGAACGACGCGCCGGTGTTCCCCGAGGCTCGGGGCGAGGTATCGCCAGACGAACCCGTCGCACCCGATGCCGTCGGTCAGCACGATCGGGGTGCCGCCGTTGCCGACTTCCTCGACGAACAGTCGGGTTCCGTCCTCCGCCTCGAAGAAGTGCTCGCGGTCGTACGACACGCTCGGGGAGCTTACTTCTTAGAGTCGTCCGCGGTGTCCGGGATGTCGTTGACGGAGGGAAGCTTGCGGATCTCGGGGAGCGCGATTTTCACGCAGCGCTGCACGATCCACGAGAGCGAGCGATCGAGCCTTGCCGATTCATGCTTGATGTCGTGTAGCATCGACTCGGGAAAGTATAGGCTCTGCTTGCGCTTATCGGTCGTAGACATTCTCGAGGATCCTCCGTGCGGACGCGTTAAACGCTGCCCGGGGCGTGTCGCTGATGTATCCAGAGGTCCTACCCACGGATCCAAGTACTGTCAATTGTAAAGGTCTTGTCTTCATGGTCCCTCCCAAATCCCAGCGCAAAACTCTGCGCATCCTCTTGATCGGGCTCGTTGCGGTAGGCGTCATCGCGGCGACCGCTTCGAACGCTCCCGCGCGTCGAAGCCCGTTCGAGCCGCTGTCGCTATTCGCCCGTGCGCTCGCGTTCATCGAGCTCGCCTACGTCGAGCCTGTCGACCAAGAAGAGCTCGTGCATGGTGCGATTCGAGGTCTCGCAGAGTCGCTCGATCCTCACAGCGTCTACATGGACCCCGAGGAGTACGCGATCTTCAACGACGATTCGGAAGGACGCTTCGCAGGGATTGGTGTTGAGGTCTCGACCAAGGACGGTTGGATCACCATCCTCTCGGTATTCGACGGAGGACCGGCGAAGCAGGCTGGGTTGAAGCCTGGCGATCGGTTCTTGCTCATCGACGGTGAAGAAGCGCGCGACATGCGTATCTACGATGCCGTCCGAATGATCCGAGGCGAGCCGGGGACCACCGTCGACGTTGCGCTGCGTCGCGAGGGCGTGCCGGATGCGATCGAGACCACCTTGAAGCGGGGGTTCATCGAGATTGACCCCGTCGAGATGGAAGTGCTCGATGATGGAATCGTCTACGTTCGCATCCAGGCGTTTCAGGACGGAACCGCACGAGACCTTCGGGACGCTCTCGACGACGCGGTCGTGAAGCTTAGAAGGCGAGGCGGGGTGCGTGGGGTCCTCCTCGATCTCCGTGACAACGGCGGCGGACTGCTCGACGAGGCGATCTGGGTGAGCGACGAGTTTCTTGCGAGCGGCGTCATCGTCATGACGCGCGGTCGCGACGAGCGCGAGGTCGCACGCTACGATGCCCGCAGAGCTGGCACTCGACCAAAGTGGCCCGTCGTCATCCTGATCAACGAAAACACCGCGAGCGCGTCCGAGATCGTCGCCGGCGCGCTTCAGGACCACGACCGCGCGACGCTCGTCGGCGAGCGAAGCTTCGGCAAGGGCAGCGTCCAGACCATTTTCGATCTGCCAGGTGGCAGCGCCATCAAACTGACCGTCTCGCGGTACTTCACTCCGTCTGGCCGCTCGATCCAGGCTCTCGGTATCTCCCCGGACCTTCACGCGGACCAGCCGCTCACGAACGGTGAGCCCGAGCCTTACCGCGAGGAAGAGCTCGAAGGGCACCTCGCCGCTACCAGCACGACGGTGAAACCGGCAACACAGCGAGAGGCCCCGCCGGCGAGCGGGAAGATTCCGAAGAGGTTCGACGGGGACGAGCAGGGTGCCCGCGGGTTCACCGTCCTGCGAGAGCTCGCCCGCTAGCGGCGCCGCAGATGGCGGAACGTGACGTTTGGCGTTTCGCCCGAGCGAAGTTCCACTTCGTCGAACTCGTCGAGCGACAGCTCGAACCGGGTGTCGCCCTCGATGTCCTCGTCGATCTCCGTGAGGTAGACCTCCGTGGCGAGTGGCAACGCTCTCTGGTAGAGGCTGGCGCCGCCGATGACGAACGGGCAGTCGTCCGTCTGCCGCGCGAGTGCGATTGCCTCTTCGAGGCTCGACGCGGTTTCGCAGCCCTCGAAGCGTGCGCCGCCGCGAGTGACGACGACGTTTCGTCTGCCGGGGAGCGGCCGCCCGATCGACTCGTGGGTCTTCCGACCCATGATGATGGCGTGACCGTTCGTGGTTCGCTTGAAGTGCTTGAGGTCTTCAGGCAGGTGCCACGGCAGCGTGCCATCGCGCCCAATGACTCCGTTCCGAGCGACGGCCACGATCAACGCGAGCGGCGCCAGCGTTGGCGACCGCGCGGTCACACGGCCACCGGCGCCTTGATCGCGGGGTAGGGCAGATAGTCCTTCAGCTGGAAGTGCTCGTAGCGAAAGTCGTAGAGACTACGCACGGTCGGATCGATGACCATCGTCGGAAGCGGGCGTGGCTGTCGTGAGAGCTGGAGGCGCGCCTGTTCCATGTGATTGCTGTAGAGGTGAACGTCGCCGAACGTGTGGATGAACTCCCCTAGCTCGAGATCGGACACCGAGGCGACCATCATGGTCAAAAGGGCATAGCTCGCGATGTTGAATGGCACCCCGAGGAACACGTCTGCACTTCGCTGGTAGAGCTGGCAGCTCAGACGACCCTTCGAGACGTAGAACTGGAAGAGCGTGTGGCAAGGAGGAAGGGCCACGCGTTCGGCCTCGGACGGATTCCAACCCGAGATGATCAGACGCCTGCTGTTCGGATTGGTTTTGATTTGCTCCAGCACGTACGAGAGCTGATCAAACCCGTCCCGTTCGTACGTGCCATCCTCGCGCTCGGTGCCTCCGAAGTTTCGCCACTGGTGCCCGTACACCGGCCCAAGGTCGCCTTCCGGTCGTCCGAAGCGTGCGGTCTGCTCTGCCGTCGCCCACTCGTCCCAAATGCTGACGCCGACTTCTTGGAGGTGGCTCACGTGAGTCTGCCCTCGAATGAACCAGAGCAGCTCGTGGATGATCGACTTCAGGTGCACCTTCTTGGTGGTCAGCAGGGGGAATCCCTCCTGGAGGTCCATGCGCATCTGGTAGCCGAAAAGGCTCCGTGTGCCGGTTCCGGTACGGTCGTCTCGCTCCACCCCCTCGTCGAGCACCTTCCGCAATAGGTCCAAGTACGCGCGCATGGTCCTACGGCTCGACCACTTCGACCTTCTCGCGCGGCTCGTCTCGTCGGATCGAGTAGCGAACGAGAGCTCTCAGAATGTCGTTGCGCTCGAGGTCGCCCACGAGTCGTTTGATGTCTTCGTACACCGAGGGGTCGGTGAGCAGCGCCCCGACGGTGCCCTTGCCTTCACGAGTCTCTTTCGTGAGATACGCGATGTCGTCACTGGCGTTCTGGAGGTTGGTCATGAACGAGTCGCCGAGCTCGCCGTAGATCAGCTGGTTCACCGCGCCGTCGCCTTCGCGGACGTCGGTGAGAATCGTGTTGAGCTGGCCGAAGGTGTCGCGGATGTTCCGAATCGCGTCGCGCCCCTCGGTCCCGTAAAGCAGCGCGTTGGCCGTGCCCTCGTTCGTTTGAATGTCTTCGCTGATCTTGTTGAGGTTCTGGCTCAGTGCGGCGACCTGCTTGCCCGCTTTTCGCAGTTCCTTAACGGCGCCCTTCACGTCGCGTCCGAGCTCAGCGTCGTTGATGAGTCGCCCCACCGTGCCTTCACCGCTCGCAATCTGGCCGCTTGCCTTTGCAAGGTTTCGCGCGGTTTCCTTCAGGTCGTTCGAAAACTCCTGGTCGGCGAACGGATCGGTGGCGCTGCGAAGGTTGCGCGCCGTCCCCTCGGCTTCGACGAGCGTCCGTTCTGCGAGCGCCAAGAGGCCGCCCCCAACCGAGACCGGAATCGGCAGCTCGGAGTCCCAGACCGGATATTCGTCAGGGCCGACTGTGATCTCGATGATGCGGTCGCCAAGCAGCCCTTTGCTTCCGATCGCCGCGATGCTCGGTGCGGGGTCGGCGGTCTCGACGTCAATCCCCGGCATGCCGCGAATCAGATGAGTCGCGTCGTCGATCACGCGGAAGTACACCTCGATGCGTCCCTCCTCGCCGATGAGCACGTCCGTGACCGAGCCGACGTTCACGCCGGCTACGCGGACGGTATTGCCACGCTGAAGCCCGCCCACGTCGGTGAAGACCGCGTGATACGTGGTCTTCGGCTCGAAGATGTTCTCCTGGGCGCCGATGGCAAACGCGATGCTCGCGCCAAGAATGAGCGCCACCACGACGAAGATGCCCACGCGAAGTCGAGTTGCGCCCGTCGTCTTCATGCCTTGCCCAACACGCCCCTTACCCTGCACTCCTTAGCAGAGTTTCGGTGTCTTCGTCGACCGGAGCATTTCCTTCGATGAAGTCACGGACCCTCGGGTCTTCGGACGCCTTCAGCTCCTCCGGAGTCCCGGAGAAAATCACGTAGCCGTCTTGAATCATGGCGATCCGATCGCTGATCGCGAGCGCGGTGTCCATGTCGTGCGTGACGACCACCGATGTCACGTCGAGTGTCCCGTTCAGGTACTCGATCAGGTCGGCGATGCGAGTGACGTTGATCGGATCGAGCCCAGTCGTCGGCTCGTCGTAGAGCAGCACTTCGGGACGTATGGCGAGGGCGCGTGCCAGCGAGACGCGCTTCTTCATGCCAGCGGACATGTCTGCCGGCCGAGTCTCTTCCGTTCCAGGAAGCCCGACGTAGGTGAGTGACTCGCGCACGCGCTCCGAGATCTCGAGCTCCGATAGGCTCAGCTGTTCGCGAAGGCCATAGGCAACGTTTTCTTTCGTATTCAGCGAGTCGAACAGGGCACCGGCCTGAAACAGCATGGCGACGCGCCGTCGGACGGGGGCGTACTCCGCTTCGGTGATCCCCGAGATCCGCTTGCCGTCGAAAAGGATCTCGCCGGCGTCGACTTCCAGGAGGCCGATCAGCATTTTGAGCATGACGCTCTTTCCCTGCCCGGAGCCGCCGATGATCGTGAGGACCTCGCGCTCCTGAACCTCGAGGTTGAGGTCGCGATAGACCTGCTTCGGCCCAAACGCCTTCTTCACGCCTCGGAACTCGATGAGCGCCATCGGCCCCAACTTTAGTTGGGCTTCGATGTCACGTCGACTACTGTAACTCCCATGCGCCGACTGGCCGTGGGGGTCTTGTGCTGCGTCCTCGTGACGTTGGGCTGCACCGGGAAACGCGACGCCGTCCGGGCCGCGCAGCCTCACTTGGAGTCGTTTTCGAGGCTTCGCCTGAGGGCTCTCAAGCTTCTCGAGCTTCGGGCTGACATCGAGCGGAAGAAGCTGCTGCTTCATGCCATCGAGCACCCAGAGGACCCAGTCCCAGAGAACCTTCAGCCCGTGCTCGAGCAGATGCAGGCCCAACACGTCGAGCTCGAGGCAGCGGATATCGAGCGCGGCGAGCAGCTCTTCGCCACCATGCTGGCCGGAGCTTTCACCGACGATCCGGAGATCCTCCAGGGGGAGATCGTCTTTCTCGAAAGTAACGGCGAGGTTTCCAGGTTTCCGCACCCCGAGGCTTCCGAGCTGCCCGCCGGGGTCAAATGGCACGGCCTTCGCCAGCAACGAACCTTCTCGGGGCTCGCCCGATGCGTGACCGAAGACGGCTCTACCCCCTGCGTGCTCATCCAGCTCCGCCCCCGCGAGTATGCGGGCAGCGCGGGGCTCACGGTGGCATTCCGTCGACCTTGACAGGGGCTCGCCTCGGGCCTAGCGTCCCCGCGCCCTGCCATGGCATTTTCGCTTTCGCCGGAACGTGAAACTCAGGTCGACGACATCGTCACCCGATACCCGGAGCGCCGCGCCGCGCTCTTGCCGGTGCTGTGGTTGTGTCAGGAGCAGAACGGCTGGATCAGCCCAGAGGTTGTCGAGTACGTCGCGGAACGCGTCGGCGTCACCACCGCGGTCGTCAAGGGCGTCGTCACCTTCTACACGATGTTCTTCGACGAGCCCGTCGGCGAGAACATCGTTTGGGTGTGCAGGACGCTTTCCTGCGACCTTCGGGGCGGCAAGGCGGTCCAGGAGCATCTCGAGAAGAAGCTTGGCTGCACGGCGGGTCACACGAGCTCGGATGGCAAGTTCACCATCCTGAAGGCCGAGTGTCTGGCGGCGTGCGGCCAAGCGCCCATGGTGCAGATCAACGACCGCTACTACGAGAACCTGGACCTCGACCTGCTGGACCGCATCATCGATGCCCACGCAAAAAAGGGGGCCGAGGCCGCGGCCGCCGAGTTTGCGACCCACGCGACGTTCCGAATGCCTGAGCCAAGCGGGCCCAATCCGACCTCTGCGCCGCCCCCGCCGAGCGAGGAGGCCGTGCGTCTCGCCTCACAGCCGCCGCCTGCGGCCGATGTCAACTCCGGTGGTGGAGAAGAGCCATGACCGAGATGAAGCCGCTACTCACCTCCCGATACGGCATTGCCGAAAGCTGGAAGCTCGAGAACGTCGAACCCGACGGTGCCTACAAGGTCGCCCGCACCGCCCTCACCTCGAAGAAGCCTGCAGAGCTCAAAGAACAGGTGAAAAAGGCGAATATTCGCGGTCGCGGCGGCGCTGGCTTTCCGGCAGGCGTGAAGTGGGGCTTCTTGAACCCCCAGGAGGGCGAACAGGTCTACCTCGTCATCAACGCGGATGAGAGTGAGCCCGGCACGTTCAAGGACCGCAGCATCATGGACCTCGACCCGCATCGGCTCGTCGAGGGAGCGATCATCTCCTGCTACGCGATCGGCGCACACGTCGCCTACATCTACGTTCGCGGCGAGCTGGCCTTCTCAATCCAGAGGCTGGAAGAGGCCATCGCTGAGGCGCGTGCGAAAGGCTACCTCGGCGACAAGCCGTTCGGTATCGATCACTCGATCGAGGTCTATGTGCATTCGGGCGCCGGGGCCTACATCTGCGGCGAAGAAACGGCGCTTCTGAACTCGCTCGAGGGCCGACGAGGCGAACCACGCCTCAAGCCTCCGTTCCCGGCGGTGAAGGGCGTGTTCGGGATGCCGACCATCGTCAACAACGTCGAGACCATCGCGTCGGTGCCGGACATCATCGAGATGGGCGGCGAGGCCTGGTCTGCACTCGGACGACTCCCGGGTGATGGCGGCGTTCGCATCTATGGCGTCAGCGGCCACGTCAAAAACCCAGGGCTGTACGAGGCCCCGGTGGGAATCACGCTGCGCGAGCTCATCGACGACTACGCCGGCGGTATGCTCAACGGTCGCCCGCTCAAGGCCGTCATCCCTGGCGGTTCGTCCACGCCTGTGCTCGACCCTCGGCGAAAGGTCGATGCCCCCAACGAAGATCATCCCCTACACAAGTGGCACGGGATGAGCGAGATCGACGTCCCGATGGGTGTGGATACCTATCGCGCGCTCGGCACCATGCTCGGGACCTGCTGCGCCATCGTCATGGACGACAGCGTCAACATGGTGGAGGCCTGCCGAAACCTCATGAAGTTCTACAAGCACGAGTCATGCGGACAGTGCACCCCGTGCCGAGAGGGTACGGGCTGGTTGGTGGATGTCCTCGACAACCTGGTTCACGGACGCGGCAAGCCCGAAGACGTCGACCTGCTCGTCAACATCTCCAACAACATGATGGGCAATACGATCTGCGCGTTCGCCGACGGAACGGCGATGCCGATGCTCGGTATGGTGCAGAAGTACCGCGAGGAGTTCGTCGAAGCCGCGAAGGGCGGGGTGCCCGACGACATTCGTCACGACGACAGCGTGCGCGGCATGTTAGAAGGTGCCGCGTGAGCTTGTCGGGCGCCACTCTCTTCGCCGTCATGGCGATTGTTGCGATTGTGGGCGCTCTGATCACCGTTTGGGCTCGTCGGCCGCTTCGTGCCGCGATGGGTCTCCTGGTCCACATCGTCGCTCTCGCCGGACTCTTCCTCACGATGGATGCCCAGCTGATGGCAGTGCTCCAGCTGCTGGTCTATGCCGGCGCCGTCGTCGTCTTGTTCGTGTTCGTCATCATGCTCATCGGCCCGGCGGCCGAGGTCGACCCGATCGAGGGCCGCGTGCTCCCACGAGCGGTTAGCATCGCCATGGTGGGGGTGACCGTCGCTGCGGTCGCGACCGGAATCTCTCATTTCGGCGGCGAATGGGGTCCGACGCCCGAAGAATTTGGGACCGTCGAGGGCCTCGGGAAGGCCATCTACCAGCAGGCTGCAGTGCCCTTCGAAATCATCTCGGTCACGCTCCTCGTCGCAATCGTCGGTGCCATTGCGGTCGCCAGGAGCCGTACGGAGTAGAACGGGATGGAGTTCGGCACCTACCTGGCGTTGGCCACGGTTCTGTTCGGCATTGGCGCCGCGGGCTTCCTCGTTCGCCGAAACATGCTGATCCAGCTGATGTCCATCGAGCTGATGCTCAACTCGGTGAACGTGCTCTTGCTTGCGTTCAACCGCGCGTATCCCGGGAACCACGATGGTCAGCTATTCGCCTTCTTCGTGATCGCCGTTGCTGCGGCGGAGCTCGTCATCGGCCTATCGATCCTCATTGCCTACTACCGTATCAAGAAGACGCTCGATACCGACGACGCGACCCTGCTGAAGTACTGACCCCATGCACGAAGATTCCTCCCAGCAGCTGATGCTTCTTCTGATCATCCTCCTCCCTTTGGGTGGAGCGATCATCAATGGGCTGCTGGGGCGCAGCCTTGGCAAGTCCATCGTCACGCTGTTCGCCGTCGGCTCGGTCGCCGCCTCATTCGTGCTCGCGGTGCTCTCGTTCATCGAGCTCTACGGGCTCAGCCACGGAACTGAGCACGCAGCGCTCACCTACCACTTCTATGAGTGGTTCTCGATCAAGACCTCGAGCGGGGCGGTTGTGCCGATCAACGTGGCGTTCGTGATGGACTCGCTCAGCGGCGTCATGACGCTCGTCGTCACGGGCATCGGTGGTCTGATTCACCTCTACAGCATCGGCTACATGGGTGAGGACGACGGCTACGCGCGCTTCATGAGCTACCTCAACCTGTTCATGGCGTCGATGTTGATCCTGGTTCTCGGGAGCAGCATGCCGGTCATGTTCATCGGTTGGGAGGGCGTCGGCCTCTGTTCGTACCTGCTGATCGGGTTCTGGTACCAAAACCTCGACTTCGCGGCGGCTGGCAGAAAGGCCTTCGTCGTCAACCGCATCGGCGATTTCGGCGTCATCATCGGGATGCTGATTCTTGTCGGCGTCGCGGGCTCGTTCGAGTTTACGGACATCAATCGAGCCGCGATGAACGGGAGCTTCGCTGGAGAGTTCCCGATCTGGTTCTCGGGCGCCGCACCGGCGATCGCCACGGTCGCCTG
>CBFCWN010000051.1:0-30813 GCA_965601515.1 uncultured Myxococcales bacterium
CGGGTGAATCGCAAATCGCGCGGGTTGGCGTGTAACTACCTGCAATCTCAGGGGTTCTGGACACCCTGCGTGTCCCTCCGGTACAACGGGGCGACGCTGAGCATGGAGACTACGGGATTTACGACGCCGGACTGGATTGTCGTCGGCGTCTACTTCGTCGTCATCTTCGGCGTTGCGTTTTGGGCGGGACGCCGGGAGGCAACGCGCGAGACCTCGACCGGCTACTTCCTCGCCGGGCGGAACGTGGGCTGGTTCGTCATCGGAGCGTCGTTGTTCGCGTCGAACATCGGCTCGGAGCACCTGATCGGTCTTGCGGGGACGGGTGCCGCATCGGGCCTCGCGGTCGGGCAGTTCGAGATTCTCGCGTCGCTGATCCTTCTGGTGCTCGGCTGGGTCTTCGTACCCTTCTATCTTCGTAGCGGCGTCGTCACGATGCCGGAGTTCTTGGAGCGTCGCTACTCATCGGCGGCGCGCTGGTACCTCGCGATCATTTCGATCGTCGGCTACGTGCTCACCAAGATCTCGGTGACGATCGCAGCGGGCGGCATCGTGTTCGAAGCCTTGATGGGGATCGACTTCTGGACGGGTGCCCTCATCGTCGTCGTCGCCACCGGCGCGTACACCATCTTCGGAGGTCTGCGCGCCGTGCTCTACACGGATTTGATCCAGATGTTCATCCTCGTTGGAGGCTCGCTGTTGGTGCTCGTCATCGGGCTCTCCGAGATCGGCGGCTGGAACGCCATGGTCGACACGGCCGACGAGGGATTCCTTTCGCTTTGGAAGCCGATTTCCGACCCCGACTTTCCTTGGACCGGCATCCTTTTAGGAGCGCCCATCCTCGGCGTTTGGTACTGGTGCACCGATCAGTTCATCGTCCAGCGGGTCTTGTCGGCCGTCGATCAGGACAACGCGCGACGAGGAACGATCTTCGGCGGTTTTCTCAAGATCCTTCCGCTGTTCATCTTCGTCGTGCCGGGCGTTCTGGCGCATGGGCTCGCGAAGTCGGGTCGCCTCGAGCTCGTCGCACCCGATCACGCGTTGCCGACGATGATTGCAACGCTGCTTCCAGTGGGTCTACGAGGCCTCGTCGTTGCGAGCCTACTGGCCGCCTTGATGAGCTCGCTGTCGTCGGTGTTCAACTCCTGCTCGACGCTGATCACGTGGGACGTCTACCGCAGGCTTCGCCCGGAGGCCTCGGAGCCGCAGCTGGTTTGGGTCGGCCAGATATCGACGGCGGTGCTCGTCGGTCTCGGACTCGCGTGGATCCCGATGATGGAGCTGGTCTCGGCACAGCTCTACAAGTACCTGCAGAGCGTTCAGGCCTACATCTCGCCGCCGATTGCAGCGGTGTTCCTCCTCGGTGTGAGCTACCGGCGGGTCAACGCCACCGGGGCGATCGCTTCGCTGCTGACCGGATTCGTCCTGGGCATGGGCCGCCTCGTCTGCGAGCTCGAAAAAGACGAGCTCGGAGGTTGGCTGTTCGCATACGCCGACATGAACTTCCTCCACTTCGCCGTGCTCCTGTTCGTCGTGTGTACGGTGGTCTTGGTGGTGGTCAGCTTCGCCACACCGCCGCCTTCGGAAGAGCAGCTCGCGGTCCTGGATCGAGCTCCCGCTGACGGCGCCGCTCCGCGATCCAAATGGAGGCAAGAGGACGTGGCCCTGTCCCTGCTTCTGCTCGCAATCGTCGGTGGTCTGTGGGTGTACTTCGCCTGAGCGCGTGACTCGTGGAAGCGGCTACAGGGATCCGACGACGGCTTGGTCTGACTTTCGCCGTAACGATTCGTCTCGACGGCGTGAACCGTGGTTGCGCGCCGTGACGGCCCTCGCGTAATCTCGAGAGTCTTCCCTGTAAGGAGCCCCCATGCCACTTCGATGCTCGTCCTTCGTACTCGCGCTGCTGCTCGCAAGCGCCCTGCACGCCTCACCTGCCGCCGCGGAGAGATAGACCATGGTGCGATACTCCAATCCTGCTCGAGCGCGTTGCCGCTGTGGAGCCGTGCAACTCGAGGTGAAGGGAGCCATCACCCGGTTCTACTGTCACTGCGGGATCTGTCAGCGCCTCAACAACGCGCCCTACGGCGAACCCGTGTTCGCGTGGCGCTGGGACGTGGCCGTCAACGACCCTTCTCAGCTCACATGGAAACGGCACCGGCGGACGCCGATCAACGTGAACCGCGGAACGTGCCGTACGTGCGGGACGTTGATTCTGGAGCACCTCGCCCTCTCTCCGGTATCCATCGTCATCGCCTCCACCTGGGAAAACAAAGAGTTGCTCCCGCCATCCCAAGGCCATGCGTTCTACGAAACGCGAGTCGCCGACATCGAAGACGACCTCCCCAAGCGCTCCGGATACGTATCGAGCCAGCTCGCCGTCACAAAATGGCTCGCCACAGCCGCACTCCAAGGGGACACGCAGGGCCCCTAAAACACCAACAATTACAAAACCTTGGAGAACAAACCGCGCGATTTCCGAAATCCGCCCGGGATTCAGCGCGTAGCCGGAACGACGCCGAACCCGCCCTCCGTCCGAACGTAGAGGACGCATTCCATCTCGCACGAAAGCCGGTGCATCGACTCCCCTTGCGAGCCGACGTAGCTACCGGGCTCCAAGGCCTTGTCGCCCGTCTCGCCCAAAGCGCCGTAGAGGGGGCGCCCTTGGATCACGACGGCCCGAAAGCTTTCGCCATCACCACGGATCGCTCCGGCGAAACCGGCGGGTAGCTTGACGAGGGAACCACTTGGCTGAGCGTCGCGTGGGTCGCCCCATAGAAGAGCGACTTTGGAGCCGTCCGCAGAAGCCGGCACGCCAGGCGGGTCGGTCCAGACGATGTCCGACTGGTCCACGTTGACCGGCTTGTCTTCGACCTCGAACGCCTTCTCGACGGGAAGCACGAGATACGGCCCCTCGTCGATCTCGATGTACGCAAGAACGTCATTCCCCTTTGCTGCCGTGATGTGCACCCCACCTTTCGGTTGAGTCCAGAAAGAGCCCGCTGGCATCCACATATCCTCTGCCTCCGGGTCGGCATTGTGAACGAGGCCCCGAATCACCACTCCACGGTACGAGACGTTGTGCGCGTGCGGCGGCGATTCGAATCCATCCACGGGATGGAAGAGAAAGCCGGTCGCGGCCGTGCCGTTGCGATCCCCCCAAAGGGTTGCGGCCATCGGACTCTTGTCACCGCGCGCGGGGTTGAGCTGCTCCCAATTGGCTTCGGACGCCAACACGACGGTAGGCGTCGTGCGGACCGTCGTGGGGGCAACCTGAGAGCTGGCGCAGGCAGTGAGCGCGAGTGCGACGGGAAAAAACGTTCTCATGTGACTTCTATGAAGCACAACGAAAACGCCGAGGCGAAGGCTCGTGAGGAGATTCCACGACTCGGGACTCGTTTTCGCCCGTTGCTAGCGGCCGCCGTCGGCGCAAAGGACGCTTGATCCGCGATCTGGAGCCGACTACACGTTTGGCATGCGCCGCTTCATTCCCCTTCTCACAGCGTTCGCACTCGCGTTGCTCACCGCCGGCTGCGCCGAAGACCAAGTTTGCGCCGGTGGCGTCTGCGAGTGCGAGTTTCGCTGCCTGATCTGAACAAGCCTCTCCGCTAGAAGCCGAAGTCGAGCGCAATGGCGGGGCCGTAGAGCGTGCTGTCGAACCCGAAGCTCCCAGATGGCGTGAGGTAGTCCGGCGCAATCGCTCGGAACGAAAGTGCGAGGGTAATGTCGAGCCGTTTGCGGAACCACCGGTAGCCCGCGCTCGCCTCGGCAGCCCACGCGACCCTCGACCCGACTCCCCACCCGCCCACGTCGCCGCGAAGCAGCACGGGCAGATGGCCATCGAGCAGTTCGAGCCGAATAAGAAGACCGGCGAGCGGATCGACCCAAACCTGGTTCCCCTCACCTTGCACGAAGCCATCGATGGCTTTGACCTGCACCCCAAGCCACCACACCCGTGCGCCGAAGATCGCGTCGAGCGCCACAGCGCTGCGAAACGAGCGCCGGAACGCTTTCTCGAGAAACGTGTAAGTCCCACTCGCCTCGCCTATCACGGCACGCGCGACGACCTTGACCTGCAGGGGCTCACCGCTGTCCGCGCCGAGCTTCATGAACTGCGGTCGAACGAGCAATCCCCAGCGGCCCTTTTTCGCGAAGAAGAAGAGGTTGAGCGCAAAGAGCGAGTCCGCGTCTCTGATGATGTCGGGGACGTCTGCGTCGACAGGAATGCGTTCGCTATCGACCGTCACGTCGCCTTTGATCGCTGGCGCCCAAATGTACGTGCCCACCTCGAAGTGCCACTCGCCGGACTGCGCCGCGGCCGCACCAACCTTGGCGTTCAAAAGAGCGAATACAACGGCAAGCGCGAAAGCGAACCGTCGGAGAACAGAAGTCGCGCGCACGCGCGGTAGGGTCGCATACGCTGGGCGCCGACTACAGGCCGCGCGGCCTGTTGAACGCTCGTTTTCGCAAATCGCGCGGGTTGATCTGCAAGTGGTTGGAATTGTGGGGGGTGTGGGGGCCCCGCGTGTCCCTCTATTTCAGATGGGTTTGGAGTAGGCGGAGGAGGTCTACGTAGCTGACGATTCCGACCAGCTCGTTCGTCTCGGAGTCGACCACCGGGACCGCGCCGACTCGGTGGAGAAGCATGAGCTCGACGATTTCTCCGGCCTCGGTTTCGGGATCGACCTGAGCCGGATCCGTGTTCATCAAGGCGCTGACCGTCGGGTTCTGGGCGGCGCCTTCCGGCTCGTCGTCCGGAGCCACGTCGCGGAACCTCCGCAAGTCGCGATCGCTCACGATTCCAACCAGCTCTCCGCCTCGAACGACGGGGAGGTGCCGGATGTCTTGCTCGTACAGCAAGTTTAGCGCCTCGTTGACGGTCGTAAGCTCGCCTACGAAAGTAGGGTTCTTGGTCATCAGTTCTGCTGCGCGCATCGAACGATTCTTTCTCCAAACAAGGGGCGAGGCAACCACTAAGCGACGACGCCGATCCGCACCATTTTGACATCGCCGAGGCGAGTTGTTTTGCTGTAGTGGTGGCGGTCGTGACGGGTCAAATCGTGCAAAAAATGCGTCTTACGACGCCCGCACACCTGCTCGCGCTCGTGCTTGGAATCACGGCATTCGAGAGCTCGGCACACGCGAAGGGCGCAAGGCCCGACCCGATGATCGTGATCGACACCCAGACCCAGACGCTGTCGGTGCTTCGCGGCGACCGGCTCCTGGCCCGCTTCGAGAACATCGCGATCGGGCGAGGCGGGCTTGCCGCCGACCGGACGCGCGGGGACGGCACGACGCCGGTCGGCACGTTTCGCATCGACCGCATTCATCCGAACTCCCGCTTTCGTCTCTTCTTCGGCATCGATTTTCCGCGACCGGAGCACGCGCGTCGCGCGCTCGAGGACGGACGCATCCAGGGCACCGACTACGAGCGGATCATGGCCGCCTTCGATGCGAACCGGCGACCGCCCCAGGACACCGCACTCGGCGGGCACCTCGGAATCCACGGCCTCGGCCCTGGAGACGCGAAAGTTCACGAGCTTCTGAACTGGACCCAGGGGTGCATCGCGCTCACCAACCAGCAAATCGAGCAACTCTCGCGCTGGATTCGGTTGGGCATGCAGGTCGAGGTTCGCTGAATCACCGCTAGGGCATTTCTGCAATCCGAGTATACTCGGGTCCCCTCAACAGCACCTCACCCGAGGGATCAGCAAGGAAGGTAACCGATGCAAAGAAGCTCATGGAGTGCGCTCGCGATTGCGGGCCTTCTCACCGTGATGGCGGTCCCCACGGGATGCGCCAAAAACGACGTCGAACAGCTTCGCTCCGATCTGGAGGAAGTGAAGGCGATGGCGGCCGGCGCCAAGACGTCTGGCGACGAAGCCGTTCAACAGGCGTCGGCTGCTCGGAGCACGGCCGACGACGCGAAAGCCACTGCCGATGACGCGAAGGCGACCGCCGACGAAGCCAAGGCGATGGCGATGGACAACAGCGAAAAGATCGACCGGATGTTCAAGAAGGCGATGTCGAAGTAGCTGTCTCGAGGTGGGATCCTGTCTGCGGAGCTTCCCCTCAGTGGGCCGCAGCGGTTCCCGCCTTGCCTGCTCGCCCGATCGCGGTGGGTATCCCGTCCTTCCGAGCGAGTGCGTCTTGCAGGGCCGCGCGATCGATCGTCAGCGGCCGCTTGTCCGATTCGAGCTGAATGAGCTCCTGGGCACGCTTCTTCGCGCTCCACGTGGCCTGCTCTTCATCGAGAGCCGGATGGATCTCGATGTACAGCCGATCCCCGAGCCACCCTACCTTGATCGGCTGATTCACGAGAGCGACGGGCGTTCCGACCGGCACCAGCGGGTAAAGGAACTCGATGTCTTCGGGATACATGCGCACGCAACCATGCGTGACCCGCATCCCGACCCCATACGGCTTGTTCGTGCCGTGTATCAGGTACCCCGGCAGGCCAAGGCGGAAGGCGAACTGACCGAGCGGGTTGTCCGGGCCAGGAGGAATGAGCTCGGGCGGCGGCTCCCCCTTCTCCTTTCGCTCGGCGATGATCGACGCAGGAGGGCGCCAGGCCGGGTTCTCGGTCTTTTTGACGATTCGAGTGTGACGAATCGGGGTCGACCAGTCCATTCGCCCGATGCTGACCGGAAACGTGTGCACGACGGCCGGCTCCCCGTAGCCACGGGGCGGATAGTAGTAGAGGCGCATCTCCGGAACGTTCAGCACGAGCCCCTTTCGCTCGGTGCGGGGCAGAATGTACCGAGTCGGAATCACGACGTCCGCGCCATCCGTCGGCAGCCAACGGTCGACCGACGGATTGGCCATGACGATCTCCTCCTGACCCACGCTAAACCTTCGCGCGATGTCCAAGAGTGTTTCCTTGCTAGACGCGGTGACGGTGCCGACGGACCCCACCAGCTCGTCGAACTGCGATGGGACCTCGAACTTCTGTGCGGCCGCCGTCGACGCAACGAGTGTGGCCAACGCGAGCATGGCGCTGGTGGGAAACCGCTTCTCAGAGCCGTCGTCGAGTCTCACCGGCGAACCCTAGACCATTCGCGCAAAAATGGCCCGTTGCGTTGCGCCGACGCACCGGCGTGACAGACAAATGGAAAGCCGTGACCCTCGTGTATCCGCTTGACGCTAAGCTGGACCCGGAGCTCCGGCTGCGGCTGGTCGGCAGAAAGGCGGCCGGCCTTCACGAGATGATCGGGCTCGGAATTCCGGTCCCGCCTGGATTCACCGTCACGACGGAGGTCGGCGACGAGCTCCGTGAGTCGGGGAGCTGGCCCGAAGGCGTCGAGGCGGCGGTCGAAGACGCGCTTGCTCATCTCGAGGAGGCGACCGGTCGGCGGTTCGGCGACCCCGATCGCCCTCTCCTCCTCTCGGTGCGCTCCGGTGCGCCGGTGTCCATGCCCGGGATGATGGACACCATCCTCGACGTTGGGCTCAATCGCCAGACGCTGGAAGGCCTTGCGGCCTCGCATCAAGACGAACGATTCGCACTCGATTCGTATCGGCGCCTGCTTCAGGTGTACGGCAACGTCGTTCGGAGGATCTCGTCCGATCGATTTCGGTTCCGCGCGCAGGAGCTCAAGAGAACGCTCGGCCGCCCGAAAGCGCTCGACTCCGAGCTCGACGCGCCCGAATTGCGGAGCCTCGTCCATGAGTACGAAGATCTGATCGCGGAAAGCTCGGGCGAACCGTTTCCGCAGGACGTGCACACCCAGCTTTGGGATGCGGCCCGGGCCATCTTCGTTTCGTGGTCGAATCCGCGCGCGGTGCGCTATCGCCGTATGCAGGGGATCGACGGCTCCGTCGGAACTGCGTGCACGATTCAGGCGATGGTCTTCGGAAACGCCGGGCCGACGAGCGGCTCCGGAGTTGCGTTCAGCCGAAACCCCTCGACCGGACTCAACCGGTTGTACGGCGAGTACATCGCCGGGGCGCAGGGCGAAGACCTCGTAGCGGGGACACGTACCCCGGTGCCGCTCGTATCCGACGACGCGGTACCCGGGCGCGAGGCCGCGACCCTCGAGCGTTCGCTGCCAGACGCCTTCGCCGCCGTGTCTTCGTACTGCAAGACTCTCGAACGCCACTTCGCCGACATGCAGGACGTCGAGTTCACCATCGAGAATGGTGAGACGTACATCCTTCAAACACGGTCCGCGAACCGCACCGCACGCGCCGCGGTCCGAATCGCGGTCGACATGGTCCACGAGGGCATCCTTTCGAAGAACGACGCCGTGATGAGCGTGGATGCGAGGTCGCTCGAGCAGCTGCTTCAGTCGCGCCTTCCGAGCGCCACGACGCTTTCGAAACGCGGGTTCGAGCCCGCCGCCGTTGGGCTTCCGGCAAGCCCAGGCGCGGCGTCCGGCCGCATCGTGTTCGACCCGACCGACGCGGTTCGGTGGGTGTCGCAGGGTGAGGAGGTGATCCTCGTCCGCCAAGAGACGAGCGCCGAGGACGTCCACGGGGTGCGGGCGGCAGAGGGGGTCGTCACGGCCGCGGGAGGCATGACCTCTCACGCCGCTGTCGTCGCGAGAGGCCTTGGCAAGTGCTGTGTCGTCGGCTGCGATTCGCTTCGCATCGACTTCCGAAACCGGACGCTGCAGTTGAGAGACGCGCCCGCGGATGCGCCGGCGCTCCGAGAAGGAGATCTGCTCACGCTCGACGGATCGACCGGCCGCGTCTACACGGGTGCGCTCGACCTCGAAGCGTCGAGCACGGTGCCCGAGCTCGACCAGCTCATGGAGTGGGTGGAGCAGGCACGGCGCCTTCGAATTCTTGGAGAGGCGTGCACACCACAGCAGATCCGGACCGCGCTCAGCTACGGCGCGGAGGGGATCGGCCTGTGTCGGACCGAACGCATGTTCTCGGGGGCCGATCGTCTTTTCACACTGCAATGCGCGCTGCTCGCGATCGATGACGACGTGCGCGCCGACCGACTCGAAGAGCTCGAGTCCGCGCAGCGGGCGGACTTCGTCGAGATCTTCAGAGCCGCCGAGGATCGTCCGGTCACCGTCCTTCTGTTCGACCGCGCGCTCGAGGAGGTGATGCCCAAAGATGAGGCGACGATCGGCGCGCTCGCGGTGGCGGTCGACCTGGACGCGACCTCGGTATCCGCCTCGGTCGGTCGGCATCTCGAGACGAACCCCATGTTTGGGCACCGCGGGATTCGCGCCGGTCTGACGGTTCGCGGGCTCTACGAGATGCAGCTTCGCGCGATGATCGGCGCAGCGCGAGATTGCGTCGACCGAGGACTGTCCGTTGAGCTCGACGTTCTGGTCCCGATGGTCACGTACCAAGCAGAGGTCGCGGCGATCGGAGGCATGCTGGATCGGGTCCGCTCCGACGCCTTCGATGAGCCGAGCGCCGCCTTCACCTGTCGACTCGGGGCAATGATCGAGCTTCCGCGTGCGTGTCTCGTCGCCCACGAGCTCGCGGCGCACGTAGACTTCTTTTCGTTCGATGGCAGCAAACTCACCCAGTCCGTTCTCGGAGTCACCAGTGAGAACGCGTCGCGCTTCCTACCGGCGTACCGAAACGAGCTCGCGCTCGTGACGCACGATCCGTTCGCCGCGCTCGACCCGCGAGTGTTCGAGATGATGCACATCGCTCTCGAGCGAGGCCGTAAGACGAATGCGACGCTAATTGCGGGGCTCTGCGGCGACCTCGGCGGTAGTCCGGAGGCCATCGACGCGTGCGAGGCCCTCGGACTCGACTTTGTCTCGGCCCCACTTGCGATGCTGCCTGGAGCGCGTTTGGCCGCGGCCCAGGCGACGATCCGCTAGTAGAGCACCTCGACCCAGCGGCCGCCTGCAACCAGCTCGGCTCGGCGGCGTGCCCATTTCTGCTCGGAGCCCGCGATTTTGGCGAAGGCGTCGTCGAGCTCGCCGCGCATCTTCTCGAGTCCGGCAACGTACACGTACGTGTTCGCCTGCTCGAGCAGCTTCCATAGCTCTTCGCCCCGCTTTTCGAGTGCGCTTTCCCAGTCGATCGGCTCTGCCCACGCTGGACGCGGGCTCAGTGCCTTGAACGCCTGAAACGTCTCCTTGTCGTAGTACTGCGTGAAGTCGTCGCGCTCGTCGTTCATGTAGAGCAGCTCGAGCCCGCTGCGCGCCCCGTAAAACAGGGTTACCGTGCCCTTCCATTCCGGAACGTTCTTGTAGAGGTGTTTGATGAACGCTCGAAAGGGCGCGATGCCGGTGCCGGTACCGATCAGGATTAGATTCGCGTCCATGTCTTCCGGCACTTCGAACACGAGTCCGTAGGGACCCGACATCGCGATGCTGTCCCCTGGCTTCAAATTGCAGAGGTAATTGCTGGCGATGCCCGGATACTCCTCGCCACTGTACTTGTCGATGTAGCTCGCGCGACGGACCGCGATCTTGATGCGGGGCAGATCTTCGCTTCCTCGCTCCGGCAGATCCGCGACGCTGTACAAGCGAAAGTGATGCGCCTGGCCGAAGGCTTTGTCGCCTGGGGCGAACACACCCACGCTCTGCCCGAGCGCGATGTCGAAACCCGGCCGGTCGAGATCGAGCGTAATCTCGCGGACTTCGATGTCGGTTTCGTCTGGTGTAATGCGCTCCGACGACACGACGGTCGCGCGGAATCGCTCTTCGGTATCGTAGTCTTCGAGACGAGTGACGGCACTGTTCATCGCATCTTCTCCTGGCTCAAACATGATGGGTTCCCGGGCTTTCGTTCGCAGGTCACGGCACGCGCGCAGCCGAAGCAGCCCGGTCGCCCTGCAAGGGCGTCGGGGTCGTCGCCGACGTCGGGAAACGCGCGCCTCCAGGCTCGCTGGACGCCGAGCCATAGAACGGACAGCAGCACGAATGCTCCGACTCCGATGATGTAGTGATGCAGCATGCGCGTTAGCCTCCCAATCCCCCAAAGCCCATAAACGTGAGCGACAGCAGCCCCGCAAGCGTCAGCGCCATCGCGGTGCCTTTCGTGACGTCCGGCAGCTCTGCCAGCTCGAGCTTCTCTCGGAGCCCAGCCATCAGAACGAGTGCGAGAGTAAATCCGACGCCTGCGCCGAGGGCATAGACGATCGACTGCACGAAACCATAGCCTTTATTCGTTTGAAACAACGCAAGGCCTAGAATGGCGCAGTTCGTCGTGATCAGGGGCAAGAAGATGCCGAGCGCGCGAAAAAGTGCCGGGCTGAAGCGCTTGATGAACATTTCGACCAGCTGAACCGTGGAAGCGATGACGGCGATGAACGAGATGAGCTTGAGGTACGGCGCGTCGATCGCGACGAGCAGCGCCTGGATGCCGAAGGCGCACATCGAGCTCACCAGCATCACGAAGGTGACCGCGCCTCCCATGCGGGCGGCGGTGTCGAGCTTGGCCGACACGCCGAGAAACGGACAGATTCCGAGGAAGTACGCCAATACGAAGTTGTTGACGAGCGACGCGTTGATGAAGATCGAGCCGAGGGATTCTTCGCTCATTGCGCGACCTCCTCAGCGAGTGGAAGGGAGCGGCGCTTCTCCTTTTCGGCCTTGCGTTGCTTCAGCCAGTTGAAGAGCAAGAGCCAGCCCGCAAGTGTGAAGAAACCGCCGCTCGGAAGCACCATCACGACCCAGTCCTGGAACCGGTCGTGAAACAGTTGAACGCCAAAGAGCGAGCCGGCACCGAGGATTTCGCGCACGGCCCCGATGCTGAAGAGCGCAAATGCGAAGCCGACCCCCATGCCGAGCCCGTCCAGCACGGCCCGCGGAACCGTGTTCTTCGAAGCGAACGCTTCGGCGCGCCCGAGAATGAGGCAGTTGACGACGATGAGTGAGATGAAGGCCCCAAGCGCCCTGTAGAGGCTCAAGCTGATCGCCTGAATCGCGTAGTCGACGAGCGTTACGAAGGTCGCAATGACCAAGATATACGTCGCAATCCGTACCTCCTTCGGAATGAACCGGCGAAGCGCAGAAACCACGATGTTCGACATGACGAGCACGAAGGCGGTTGCCAGGCCCATGGCGAGCGCGTTCATGGCCGTGTTGGACACCGCTAGCGCTGGACACATGCCGAGCACCTGGACGAACACGGGGTTTTCCTTCCAGAGGCCCTTGATGAACTCGTCGGTGCTGCTTCTTGGAGAGGCCGCCACGTCTACTCACCTCCCCGAAGTTGAGAGAGCCCCTGCCGGATCCGAGGGGCCCAGTTGTCGGCACTACCGTTCAAGATCGCCGCAATGGCCACCGACGAAATCGTCGCGCCGGTGATTCCGTCGACCTCCCAAGGGTGCTCCTTCTCGCCGTTACGAACTGCCACGACGGCATGGGCGAGCCCCGCGTCGTCCGTCTTGAGCGACACGTCGAGGCGTTCGAAGTTCGCAAGGAAGTCGGGGTCGGTCTCGATCTTGTCGCCGAGGCCAGGAGTCTCTTTGCTCTCGAGGACCTGAATGCCGATGATCGCCTGCTCCTCGAACGAGTAGCCGTAGATCAGGCGGATGACGTCCTGGTACCCCATGCCTTGCGCCTCGACCGCAACGCCCACCAGATTGCTCTCGTCGTCGTAGCCTGCGTAGACGAGCGGCACATCGCGGACCTCGCCCTCCACCGCGCTGAAGCCCTCGGGTGCTTTGTACGCGAAGGTCTTGCTCGTGGTCGCGGCCGGCAGAACCTGGAAGATGGCCGCCTGAAGCGCCTCAGCCTTGTTGCGTTCAATCCTCGGAAGGGTCGCCTGGAAGACACCAACGATGAGGATGCCGCATCCGATTCCGATGCCCACCATGGCGCGGTACATGTGCCAGGTGCTCGTGCGAGCTGGATCGGTCGTGGGTGCCACCGCCTCGGTCACGTTTCGGCCTTTCTGCCCTTGGTGCCGAACACGGTGGGCCGCAGCCACTGGTCGAGAAGCGGTGTCACGGCGTTTCCGAGAAGGATCGCGTACATCACGCCTTCTGGAAGTCCACCCCACGTGCGGATGACGACGGTGACGACGCCGATGAGCGCGCCGTAGATGTAGCAGCCGGCGGCGGTCATCGGTGAGCCGACCATGTCGGTCGCCATGAACATCGCGCCGAGCATGAGGCCGCCCGAAAAGAGCATGAAGCCGGGGGTCGCATAGCGCGCGGGGTCGACCAGGTGGAGGACTCCGCTGAGAATGATGACCGCCACGAAGATCGCCGCCGGAATGCGCCAGTTCATCATGTTCCTCGCGATGAGGTAGAGGCCCCCGAGCAGAATCAGAACGCTCGAGGTCTCCCCAGCCGAGCCGCTGATGAAGCCCATCGCAAGGTCGGCGGTCGGCGTCATTTCGCCGCTGAACTTCCAGAGCGCAAGCGGCGTTGCCGACGTGATCGCGTCGACGGTGGGCTCCGTGAGGGGAACCGTGAGCGTCGACGACGTCAGTGATGTGAACCGCGTCGGCGAGAATCCGGGGATCCAGGTGGTCATCGCCACCGGAAACGCGGCCTGCAGGACCGCGCGGCCGACCAGCGCCGGGTTGAAGGTGTTGTAGCCGAGACCCCCGAAGGCGGCCTTGCCGAGCGCGATCGCAATCACCCCGCCCACCGCGACCATCCAGAGGGGCAGCGCCGGCGGGAGAATCAGCCCATACAAGAGGCCCGTAATCGCGGCAGACCAGTCTCCGATGGTCGTCGGCTTCCCCGTCGCCCGGCAGATCAGGTGCTCGGTCAGCACGCACGAAGCGAGCGCCGTCGAGAGGGTCAGCAGTGCGGGTAGGCCGAACGCAAAGACCGAAAACGCGGTCACGGGCAGCAACGCCAGGACGACGTTGAACATGATCGAGTCGACGCTGTTTCCGCTCAGGATGTGCGGCGAGGTGCGGATCTCGAGAGTCTTGCCCGAGGACTGCATCAGGCCGCTCCCGCCTTCCCGGCCTTCGCCTTGCGCACCGAGGCTTTGGCCGCGCGGAAGCGCTGCACCAGCGGGATGTGCGACGGGCAGACGAACGAGCAGGAGCCGCACTCGAAGCAGTCCATCAGATTGTGCTCACTCGCCATCACTGAGAACTCTTCGTGCGCGGCCAGCTTTCCAAGACGCTCGGGGTTCAGAAAGATCGGACAGGCGTCGACGCAATAGCCGCACCGAATGCAGGGATAGACCTGGCTGTGTGTACGTTCCGCCGCCGAGTCGGTGAAGGCGGTGACCCCGGAGGTCCCCTTCGTGATCGAAATGTCGAGGCTCGAGACCGCCGCGCCCATCATGGGCCCTCCGAGGAAAACGCGGTTGACGTCTTCTTCGACACCCACGTGATCGAGAAGGAACCGCAAGGGCGTCCCGATGGGGATGCGGTAGTTGCCCTTCCGCTTGACCGCCGGCCCCGTCACCGTGATCACGCGCTCTTGTATGCCGCGGCCACGCGGCAAGAGCCGCCCGATTTCCGCGGTCGTAGCGACGTTGCAGCAGAGCGCCTGAACGTCGAGCGGTAGACCCCCCGAGGGCACTTCCCGACCGAGAAGCGCGGAGAACAACATCTTTTCCGCCCCCTGCGGGTACTTCACACGGAGGACCTCGACGGACCCGTTCAGGTCCGCGGGAAACTGCTCTGACAGGTGGTCCGCCGCATCTAGCTTGTTGGCCTCCACCGCGACAATCACGCGTTCGGCTCCGGAGACCTTCAAAATGTACCGGATGCCCATGAAGATGTCGTCGGCCTGCTCGAGCATCACCCGGTGATCGGTCGTGAGGTACGGCTCGCATTCGACTCCATTGATGATCAGCGTGTCGACCTGCTTGTCGTCCGGCACCTTGAGCTTCACATGCGTCGGGAAGGCCGCGCCCCCGAGGCCCACGACCCCCGCGTCTTGAATCGCCGCGATGATCTGGTCGGGCGTCGAATCGTCGAGTGGGCACGGGATGCCATCATCGACCTCTTGCGTCGCCCCTGGGAACGGTTCGATGTAGACGGCGGGGACCATTCGTCCGGTGATGCTCGGCGCCGGCGCGATGCGACGTACGACACCCGATGCGGGGGAATGCATCGACACCGACATGAAGCCGTCCGCGCGCGCGATTCGTTGACCACGGACGACCTCTTCGCCGTCCCGAACCAGCGGGACCGACGGGGCGCCGACGTGCTGGACGAGTGGGACGATGAGGACCGGCGCGAACGGAAACTGACGGATGGGCAGCCCGCTCGTCGCGTCTTTCGACTCCGGTGGGTGGACACCGTGCCGAAACGTCTTCGTCCCCAGAAGCCTCATCGGTTCACTGTCAGTTGTACTTCTCGCCGCGCTTGATCCACTTGTCGATGCCCTTCTCGTTGCGGTTGCGAGGCAATCCAGGATGGATGACGCGCGCGGTGCATCGCTCAGCGGCCTTCACGAGGTCTTTGTACGGGCCGGCTTCGGCGTTCTTGATGATGGCCTTCTTATCGGCGTTGTATTCGAAGATCTTCGAGTTGATCTGGATGCACTCGTCGCACGACGTGCAGTTGCCGGTATCGATCCATGGAGCCGAGTAGGCACCGTCCGTTGCCTGCTGCGGCTGTGGGGCAGGCGCTCCGTTTGTTCCCTGCGACGGGGCAGCCGCGGCGATCGACGCCGCAGCGACCGGTGCGCCGCCGCCGCCTGCCTGATCGGCAATGCGCAGAAGCTCGGCGACGATGCTCTGGACCGCCTCTCCGCGCGCCTGTTCGGCGACCGACTCGACCGGTGGTCGATCGTCACCAGCGAGCGACCGAAGCATGTGCCAAAACGAACGTCGATCCTCGCAGGACTCGACGATCGGCTGCGCGACGAGGAGCCGGTTGAGCTGATCGTCCGCGTCGACCATCCACACGTACGGGAAAGACCCTTCCCGTTCGTCTTCGTCCAGCTCCAGGAACTCCGCGAGCGGCACCATGTTCTCGTTCCACGTATCCGGCGGTGCGACCCGGAAGTGCTTCCGGAAGCGGTTCTCCGTCATCGCGAAGTCGGCGAAGGTCAGTGGAAGCTCCATCTCCCTTTCGACGCCGTCTTCCTTGTACTTGATTCGGTAGGTCGGCCAATCGTTCTCGGGGTCTGGGTTTCCTTCGAGGTCGAAGCACTCTTCAGGCGTGTCTCCCGCGTCCGGATCGTAGCGGAAGAGCGGGTAAGCCCTCGATTCCACGGCGAGCTTCGACTGAGCGTGACTCATGTCGTCGCCGATGCCGTGCTCCGGCTGGCAGTTGCTGTAGATGTTGAAGAGAGCTGGGCGGCGAGCCTTGAGCCCCTGGATGAAGCCTTCGATCATGTGCGAAGAGTGGGCGATCGTGCTCTGCAGGACGTAGGTCGTGCGATGCGCCATGCCGATGAGGCCGATCTCTTTGCGCGGCTCCTGCTTGCCTTGAATCGCCTTTCCGAACTGCGCCATGTCCGAGACCTGGCCGATGAAGCCAGACGTGCAGGCCTGTCCCCCGGTGTTGGAGTAGACCTGCGTGTCGACGACGACGACCTTGATCGGCTTCCCCGACGCCATCACCCGGGAGAGGTTCTGGAAGCCGATGTCGTACATCGCGCCGTCGCCGCCGACGGCAACGACCGGCGGGCAAAGCTCCCACTCCTCATCACTGAACTGACGCCAGTCGAGATACGTCAGGAACTCGTCGTGCTCGGCCGAGTTGTACTTGTTGGCGAGCTCGAGCTCCGCGAGCCGTATCGCCCTGAAGCCCTCGGCCATCTTCGCCATGTGGCCTTCGAAGATTCCCATGGCCATCGACGGCGCATCCTGGAAGAGGTGGTTCGACCAGGGGAACGGATACGGGTTGAAGGGATACGTGCTGCCCCAAACCGACGTACACCCCGTCGCGTTGACCATCCCGAGCGTGGTGCGACCTCGCCCGGTGGTTCCCTCGGTGTACTTCCACTTCAGGTTCTCCAGGTCGGCGACGAGCGTGGTGACGCGACGGAGCCACTCCTGGTCGATCGGCTGCTCTCCACGCATCTTCTCGACTCGCTCAGCGATCCCCGCCAGCGTCACGTCGCGGTCGCCGATGTCGTCGATCACCTTTCCGATGACGTCGGGGTCTCCGACATCGATTCCACCGGCAAGCCGAATCTGGATGTGCTTCTTCAGTCGATCGATGAGGTCGGTGATGTGCTCCAGGTGCTTTTCGACGCGCGGCTGCATCAAGGCATCGACCGTCGCCACGAACAGGTGCATCGCGGTCTTCTCGGAGCACCCGAGGCACGCTCCGTCTCCGCTGGTGAAGGGCAGATAGTTGTCCTTGTCGAGGAGGATCGACTCCAGCGTTCCGATGCCCTCCTCGAGGTCGTCCACGCGGATGTACTTCTTCGGAGTCGACGGGAGGTCGAGCCACAGGTCCCAGTTCTCCCGAAGCTCCTCGATCGACTCCTCGGTCTGCTTCTTCGGCCGAAGCGCGTCATCGTTGCAGACCTCGACGCACTCCATGCAGCCCTTGCAGGTGTAAGGGTTGACCGTAATCGAAAGAAGGCCCCCGCTCCCCGGCTGGTCCTGCTCCGCGAGCGTGTAGTGCGGCCGCGTCAGCGCGAACTGAAAGCCGTTGAGCTCCTCGCGGAAGTAGCCGATCTCCGTTCGAAGCTTCTCTTTGTCCTTCCCCTGGAGCTCGCTCTGCGCGACGGTCGCGTCCATCGCCTGTTCCATGAGCACGCTGACCGAGTCAGTCTCCTTGGCGTCGCGGAAGAGCGCGTCCAGGTGGCGCTCCATCTGCTTGGCGGCCTTCGGAAGGTACTCGAGCTCGGCGCCGTGTCCATTCTTCCGTACGCGGTTGACCACGGTGTCGACGACTTGGCCGACCTCGTTGACCAGTCCTGGAATCGCCGTGTCCGGGCACACGGTGTAGCAGTCGCCGCAGGCGGTGCAGTTTTCGGGGACCCATTCCGGATGCTCGAAGCGAATGCCGGTCATGTCGCGGAAGAGCGCCGACGACGGAGGCATGATGCCGAGGCTGATGAAGGGGTCGGCAAGATTGTCGCCGCCCTTCCCCTGCGCATAAAAGTTGCCGGTCTGCTCCCAGAACCGATGGATGTCGGTTGCGGGAGCCTGGCTCTGCGGCAGCTGCTTCACCATGACGGGAAGCCGAAGCGATTTCCGCTTGCCGTTCGTCGCGGGCTTGGTTGCCGGGCCGGGCACCACCTCCCGAACCTCGGTGAAGCCGCGCTTCACGACGCGCATGTTGTCTTCGACGACGCGCCTTCCCTTTGCGCCGAATTTCTCTTGCAGCTGCTCGCCAATCGCGTCCAAGAGCTGCTCGTCGGTGAGACCCGCCTTCTTCATCACCGGCGAAACCGAAAAGAATGCCCCTTGGAAGGCAATCCCCTGCATACGCAGCTGGAGCTCGGGGTCGGTCGCCTCGTCGCGGGCGATTTTGAAACCGTCGATCGCGTAGACCTTGATTCCCTTGTCGCGGATGATGCCCTGGTAGACGGACGGGATGCTGTCCCAGATGGCCTCGGGCTCCTTGTCGCCCTGGATGATGAACACCCCGCCCTCCTTCAAACCAGCGAGGGCGTTGGTGTGGCCAAAGACGTTCGGGTCGGGCGAGAGCACGACGTCTACGTAGAAGTACTCGCAGTTGACCTTGATCGGTTCGGGCGCCGCCGAAAGGTAGTACGTCGTTGGCTGCCCTTTCTTCTCGGACCCGTACTTCGGGTTTGCTTTGACGTGGTAGCCGAGCAGATCGAAGAGCGTCATCGCGAGGTTCTTGCCAGTGGTGATCGCACCCCAACCGCCCACCGAGTGGAAGCGCACCGTGATGCTGTCCTCTGGCATGAGGTTCGGGTTTTCCGAACCCTTCACCACGAGCTCCTTCACGTTGGGGTAGGCCTCGGCGATGGTCTCTTGGTGAATGGCCTGCTTCGGCGTCATCGCCTCGTCGCGCAAAAAGTCGATCGAGAGGTAGAAGAGCTTCTTGCGTGGACCGCCGTCGATCATGTTCTCGACGGCGCCCACGAGGCCTTCGGGCTGGAGATCGCGACTGCCCAGGCCGTACGAGCCTGAATAGAGCGGCGGTGCATCTTCGAGTGAGCGGTACGACGCCAACTCCGGGTAGGCGGGGCGGTTCTTGTCTCGTCCGTTCTCGAGGCACTTGCTGATCGTCGAGCGAATCTCCCGCATGAGCGGCAGGTCCGATGCCAGCGGCTGATCGAGTCGCTCGAGCACGGTCACGCCCTTTTTGCCCTGCAAAATGCGGCCCACGAGGTCGCTCGGGAACGGGCGGAACATCACCATGTCGACGACGCCGACCTTCAGCCCGCGCGTCGCGCGGAGGTAGTCGACGACGGCCTCGGCCGAGGGGATCATGCTGCCCTGCCCGACGATCAGATAGTCTGCGTCGTCCGCCTTGTACGTCATCACACGGTCGTACCTACGCCCGGTGAGGGCGGCGAACTCGTCGAACGCCTGTTGGCTCAGCGACTGGATGTGGTCGAAGAAGAACGGGCGCTGCGATGCGACGCTCTGCATGTACGAGTCCTGGTTCTGAACGAGGCCCGACATGATGGGATTGTCGACGTCCCACAGCATCGGGATGCGGCGACGTTGGTCCCCGTAGATGATTCGCTGCGCGGGCGTGGGAGTGTCGATGATGTCGTCGGGCCGACCTAGATACTCCGCGATCAGCTCTCGCTCGGGAACCATGATCGACTCGATCAGATGAGTGGTCAGAAACCCATCCTGAGCGATGATGCCGGGCGTGAGGGCGAGCTCGGCCAGCCGGTGGCTGACGATGTTGAGGTCGGCGACGGTTTGTGCGTTCTTCGCAAACATCTGGAAGAAGCCGGTGTCGTCGACACAGTGGTAGTCGTCGTGACCGGCGTGCACGTTCAGTGTGGCCTTGGTCATGGCGCGCGCGCCGATGTTGAGCACGTACGTAAGGCGCTTGCCCGTCGCCGCGTACAGCGACTCGTGCATGTAGGCGATGCCCTGCCCGGACGAGAAGTTCGCCGCTCGCATGCCGGTCATCGCCATCCCAGCCGTCACCGCCGCCGCCGCGTGTTCGCCCTCGGGCTCCACGAAGATCAGAGGTCTACCGCTGATGTTGATGTGCCCCGCCGCAGCGGCTTCCGCCCAAAACTCCCCCATCTGCGTCGACGGGGTGATCGGGTAGGCACCGGCAGCGTCGCTCGACTCGCGTTCGCACATGATCACCGCGCTGTTTCCATCGAGCGCGGCGCGGGTGCCGGGGTACTTGGGCGCGTGACTGGATTCGGCTTCTTGTTTCTTGCGTGAGAATAGAGACATGGTCCTAATGGGGGCTCCCACTCGTCGGTTTAGGTTGGGGCGTCGCGCAGCGTGCCCTTTCGAATGATCTTTTTGGCGGCCGGGCCCTTGAGCGGCCCGGCCTCGGGGTCGATCCAAACAATCGCGCCCGTTGGGCAACGTTCGATCGGAGTGCGTGTCTGATGAGGCCTGCTGTAGTCGACCAGCGGCAGATTGTTCTTCATCGTGATCAGCCCGCCCGGTGCGTCCATCTCGCAGCGTCCACACGCGGTGCACGCCACCTCGCAGTCCTCGAGCATCTCGTCGCCGGCTTCTTGAGCGCTGCAAGCGACCCAAAGACGATGGCTGAGCTTGTGCAGCGAAAAGAGGTCCTTCGGACAAACCTCGACGCAGTCGCCACATGCCGTACAGAGAGTCTCGCTCACGACGGGAAGGTTTTGAGCGTTCATCTCGATCGCATCGAAGTCGCACACGGTCGCGCAGTCTCCAAGACCGAGACACCCCCAAAAGCAGCCCTTGCCCCCGCCGGCGACACGCGCGGCCGACCGGCACGACTCCTCTCCGTGATACCTCGCATGGTTGCGAGCGACGTTGCTGCCGCCAGCGCACGCAAGTCGCGCGACCATTCTTTCTTCCGCGCCGACGTCGACGCCGAGAAACGTCGCGATGGCGGCGCGGTCGTCTTCGGAGCCCACCGTGCATTTGCCGGGAAGCGCCTTGCCCTGCGTCAAGGCCTCTGCGAACGGCCGGCACCCTGGGTAGCCGCAGGCGCCGCAGTTCGCGTGGGGCAACATCTCTTCGACCACGTCGATCCGCGGATCCTCGTAGACGTAGAGCTTGCGATTGGCGAGCACCAACGCGCTGGCCAGAACAAGGGTAAGCCCCCCAAGGGCCGCGACTGCGGTTAGGAAAACCATGGACGCAACCGTGTCACTTTTCCTCCGACGCGGACTGCAGAGCTGCTTGCGCCGCGGCGAGCCGCGCTACGGGAACACGGAACGGAGAGCAGCTTACGTAGTCCAGGCCCAACTTGTGGCAGATTGAAATCGACGCGGGGTCTCCGCCGTGCTCGCCGCAGACACCGATTTCGATATCGGGCCGAGTCTTGCGAGCCTCGGTCGCCGCGAGGTTCATGAGTTTCGCGACGCCGCCCTCGTCGAGCGTTGCGAACGGGTTGGCGGGAAGGATGCCATCGGCGAGGTAGCGCATGAGAAAGCTCGACTCGGCGTCGTCACGACTCATTGCGAAGGTCGTCTGAGTCAGGTCGTTCGTGCCGAACGAAAGAAACTCGGCATACTCGGCGATTTCGTCAGCGGTCACGGCCGCTCGCGGAACCTCCACCATCGTGCCGAACATGTACTTCACCTCGAGACCCTGCTCTTGCATGACCTGACTCGCCTCGGCCTCGAGCACTTCACGCTGGCGTCGAATCTCGTTTACATGACTGGTCAGGGGGATCATCACCTCTGGAATGGGGTTGCCTCCCTCTCGAGTGACCTCGCATGCCGCTTCGAAAATCGCTCGGACCTGCATCCGAGTGAGCTCGGGGATGAGCAGTCCGAGCCGCACGCCACGGAGCCCGAGCATCGGGTTCGACTCGCGAAGCGCGCCCACTTTGTCGAGGAGCGTTCGGGTCTCCGACAGCTGAGTGGTGAGCTCCTCGAGCTCGCTGAGCCCGCGGGCGCCCGAGATCCGAATCTGCAGGTCGACCAGCTTCCGCGTGAGTTCCTCGAAGCTCGGAAGGAACTCATGAAGCGGGGGGTCGATGAGACGTATGATGACGGGGAGCCCGTCCATGGCCCGGAACAGGCCCGCGAAGTCTTCCCGCTGGAACGGCAGCAGCGCGTCGACGGCCTCGCGCCGCTCGGCGGAGGACCGGGTCGTAATCATCTTTTGCACGGTAGGAAGCCGCTCAGGCTCGAAGAACATGTGCTCCGTCCGGCAGAGCCCGATTCCCTGCGCGCCGTACTCTCTCGCCCGCTTCGCATCGTCCGGATAGTCCGCGTTCGCTCGAACGCCGAGCCGCCGAAAGCCGTCGGCCCAGCTCATGAGCGTGGCGAGCCACTCGTCTTCGAGGTCCGGCATCTCGCTTTCGAGCTGGCCTTCGAACACCTCACCGGTGGTTCCGTCGATCGAGAGCCAGTCGCCTTCGTGGATTTCTCGATCGCCGACTCTGAGCAGCCCCGCGCGCACATCGATTTCGAGCGCGGAGGCGCCGACCACAGCGGGCTTGCCGAACTGGCGCGCGACGAGCGCTGCGTGACTCGTACGGCCTCCGCTCGACGTCAGGGTTCCCTTGGCCGCGAGCATGCCGTGAACGTCGTCCGGCTTCGTTTCGGGCCGGACGAGGAGCACATCTCGACCGTCTTCCTTCGCCCAACGCTCCGCAAGGTCGGGGTGAAGCGCAACGACCCCGGCGGCAGCGCCGGGAGACACGTTCAGTCCGCGCGCGAGCACAGGCGTATTCGCTTTTGCCTCGGCCGAGAACTGGGGATGCAGGAAAAACTCGATCTGCGCCGGCGAGACCCGAAGCACGGCTTCCTCTCGCCCAATCACTTCTTCGTTGGCGAGCTCGACCGCAATACGGACCGCAGCCTGGGCCGTCCGCTTTCCGTTGCGGGTCTGCAGGATCCAAAGCTTGCCCCGCTCCACCGTGAACTCCATGTCCTGCATGTCGCGGTAGTGACGCTCGAGACGGTGCGCGATGTCACGGAACTCGCCGTAGACCTCGGGCATCTCGCGTTCGAGCTCCTCGAGCGGCAGGGTCGGTCGGTTGCCGGCGACCACGTCTTCGCCCTGGGCGTTCATCAGAAAGTCGCCCTCGAGTGCGTTCTCACCCGTGGTCGCGTTGCGAGACATCGCGACGCCTGTCGCCGACCCCTCACCGAGGTTGCCGTAGACCATCGTGACGATGTTGACGGCGGTGCCTAGGTCGTGCGGGATGTTCGACGCATCGCGGTAGTCACGAGCGCGCTTTCCATTCCAACTGTCGAACACGGCCTGGATCGCCATCCGCAGCTGCTGCTCCGCGTCCGTCGGGAACTCCACGCGAGCGTAGCGAGCGACGATGTCTTTGAACTCCGCGACGATGGAGCGAAGGTCTTCGACGGTGAGGTCCGCGTCGCTGTCGACGCCGCGTCGCTCTCGGTGGTGCGCAAGCACGTCCTCGAAGAGCTCGTCTCGAACTCGGAGCACGACCGTGCCGAACATCTGAACGAGGCGCCGGTACGAGTCGAACCCGAAGCGCGCGTTGTCGGTGAGCCCGATCATTCCGTCGGTGACCTGATCGTTGAGTCCAAGATCGAGGACGGTATCCATCATGCCGGGCATCGAGAATTTCGCCCCCGACCGGCACGACACGAGCAGCGGATTGCTCGGATCTCCGAACTTTTTGCCTGTTTTCTCCTCGATCGCCCGAATCGCGCTGGTCACCTGTTCCCATAGCCCCTCCGGGAATTCCCCGCCGCGCTCGAGGTAGCGGTTGCACGCTTCCGTCGTGATCGTGAACCCGGGGGGAACCGGGACGCCTAGCCGTGTCATTTGAGCGAGGTTGGCTCCCTTGCCGCCCAGCAGTTCGCGCACCGCCTCCCAATCGCCGCCCGCCGCGCGTTCGGCTTCGTCGAGCTCGTCGAGCGTGTACACCCACTTGGTCGTCATCTCGTACTTCCTTTGCGCCTTGAATTCAGGACGAGCGTACGCCCGCTTGTGCAACTGTGGTCGGCTGGTCGATCGCTGTTGCGCAAACGTTGCTCCCGTTGGGTTCGCAGCGTTGCCCGGCCGCGAGCATACCCCGCCTCCACGGCCGAGAGCTAGGCGCAAAGTTTGCGCCAGCCGTAGAAAAAACAAACGCAGGGTGTACGATAAGTCGACAGGTCGAGTTGGCGACGAGGCGCCCGTGGGAGCGCGTCACCCGATAGCCGCCGATCTTGGTTGACACCGCGGAGCAACACGGACACTTTCAGGGACTCTTTCTCCAACCGCAGAGGGGCGAGTCGAATGGGCCACGGAAGTACGCTCGACGCTGAATCACTTCGGTTGATTCTGGATTCGCTCCACGATTTCGCGAAAGCCAAGCTCGGGGACGACGTGCTGCTCGAGTTCGACGAGAAGGATGTTTTTCCCGAGGAGCTCGTCCGTGCGATTGGCAGCGACGAGCTTGGCGTTCAGCTCGTCTTCATCCCCGAGGAACACGGTGGAATGGGCGGTGGCGCGTTTGACGTGTACCGAGTCTGCGAGGCCATGGCGCGAATCGACATCGGTCTCGCAACCGGTGTGCTTGCGACGTTCTTGGGTAGCGATCCCATCGTGTTTGGTGGGACGCCCGAGCAAAAAGACCACTGGTTGAGCCGCATCGCCGAGGAAGGTCTCTTGATGGCGTACGGCGCCACGGAGCCCGCGGCCGGGAGCGACCTCGCGGCCTTGAAAACCGTTGCGGTTCCCATCGAAGAAGACGGAGAGGTCGTCGGGTACGACATCACGGGGAACAAGCAGTGGATCTCCAATGGGGGACACGCCGACGTGTACACCGTGCTCGCGAAGACTCCGGGCGGACCCACATGGTTCGTTGTCGAACGCGGCGCGGAGGGCTTCACCGCCGGCAAACCCGAGGACAAACACGGCATCCGCCTCAGCAACACCACCGCGCTAACACTGGAAAACGTGCGCGTTGGGACCGACGCGGTCGTTGGGCTCGTCGAGGGGCAGGGCCTCCGTCAGGCACAGCTCGTCTTCGGTTTTACGCGTGTGATGGTTGCGGCGTTCGGTCTTGGGGCCGGTTGGGCCGCGCTCGACCGCGCGATTCAATACTCGACCGAACGTATCCAGGGCGGCGGCCCGCTTTCCGAGAAGCAAGGCTACACGCACAAGCTGATCGTCCCGCACGCAGTTCGGCTCGAAGCCGCCCGCGCCTTCATCGAGCAAACCGCCGAAGACATCGACAAAGGCGGTGACGAGCTCCTCAACACCGAGGGCGCCATCGCGAAATACCTGGCGACCGAAGCGGGGAACGCGGCCGCCGATGCCGCGATTCAAGGCCACGGCGGGTACGGCTACACGAAGGAATACATGGTCGAGAAGATCAAGCGCGACGTGCGCATCACGACCATCTACGAAGGCACTTCCGAGATCATGGAAATGACCATCGGACGCGACCGGTGGCAACATCACATCAAGACTCGCGGACAGCACTACCACGACCTCGGCAAGCGGCTCGAAGGGGCACACCGGGAACACCCGGACGTCGGCGCAGGCATCGCCTCGATCGCGGCACACGCGCTTGCGGAGGTTCTCGAACGAGCACGTACGGAACGCCTCACCCGTAACCAACACGTGCTCTTCCGAGTTGGGGAGCTCGCTTCGTATGTGGAGGGAGCCGCTGCGTTCTGTCGCAGAGCTGCCCGGGCAGAGATGAACGAGCGGAACCCGAAGTCACCGAACCGGTTCGATGCGAAGACCCTTGCGACCATGGCTCGAGTCTTCGCGCGGGAGGCGGCTCAAAAAGTCGCCACCGACGGAGTGCGCTGGGTGATCGGCGCGCAGCCATCGGGTGCGGCCGAAGTCGCCTCTCTCGAAGCGAATGCACGACTCTCGGATGTCTACGCCAGTCAGGCGGGACTGATCGACGACATGAACCAAGTAGGAGATGCGCTTTACGAGCGTTCTTGAACATACGACCGATGGAGCCTTCGATGCGAGATCAGGTACACCAAGCAATGGCGATCGTGGGCGTTGGCGCCGTGCTTCCCGGGGCGCCGAACGCGCGGGCTTTCTGGGAGAGCCTCTGCGAGGGGCAATACAGCATCACGGAGACCCCGACGGACCGTTGGGACCCGGCGCTCTACTACGACCCGGACCCGAAAGCCGAGGACAAGACGTACTCGAAGATCGGAGGCTGGGTTCGCGACTTTGCCTGGGAGCCGCTCAAATGGAAGCTGCCTATCCCGCCCAAGGTGGCCGACGCGATGGACCGCACGCAGAAGTGGTCGATCATGTCGTGCCGCGAAGCGCTGCTCGACTACGGCTACCCCGAGCGCCCACTCAATCCGGATCGAACCGCGGTGATCCTCGGCAACGCGATGGCGGGAGACCAGCACTACAAGACCGCGCTTCGCATCTTCTTTCCCGAGTTCGAAAAGGAGCTCGACGGAGCGCCGAGCTTCCAGGCGCTTCCGGAAGACGTCCGCCACGCGATTCGCGATGAGACGATCGAGCGGGTGCGGGCGCACTCACCGGGCATCAGCGAGGACACGATGCCCGGCGAGCTGGCCAACATCATCGCCGGTCGTGTCGCCGCGGTCTTCAACTTCCACGGCCCGAACTTCACTGCAGACGCTGCCTGTGCATCGGCGATGGCGGCGTTCAGCGCGGCCGCCGCGGGTCTCCAAGCCGGCGACTTCGACGCCGCACTGACGGGCGGCATCGACGGAAACATGAGCGCGTCGAGCTTCACCAAGTTCTGCAAGATCGGAGCCCTCTCCGCGACCGGCACACGCCCCTACGACGAGGGCGCCGACGGCTTCGTCATGGGCGAAGGGGCCGCGGTGTTCCTAGTAAAACGCCTCGCGGACGCCGAGGAGGCAGGCGACCGAATCTACGCGGTCATCCGAGGCATCGGCGGCTCGAGCGATGGGAAAGGCAAAGGCATTACCGCGCCAAACCCGATCGGGCAGGTGTTGGCGGTCGAGCGAGCGTGGGCGCATGCGGGTGAAGACCGTGGGACGGTGAGCATGGTCGAGGGGCACGGTACGTCGACGCGCGTCGGAGACGTGGTCGAAGTGCAGAGCCTCGTCGACGCGTTCTCCGGGGCTGGACTGCCCGGCTCGAGCGTTCCGATCGGCTCGGTGAAGTCGAACATCGGGCATTTGAAAGGGGCGGCCGGCGCCGCGGGCGTCCTGAAGACCGCCCTCGCGCTTCACCACAAGCAGATTCCGCCTAGCCTCGGTCTCAAGACTCCGAACCCGAAGATCGGGTTCGGCAACATTCCCTTCTACGTCAACACGGAGCTCAGGGAGTGGGACCAGTACAACGACGTACGTCGAGCCGGCGTCAGCGCGTTCGGCTTCGGCGGCACGAACTTCCACTGCGTGCTCGACGAGTACGTCCCCGGGAAGATCAAGACGTCGACTCGGACGACGGTTGCCGTACCATCCGGCGCCACGAATGGCACTGGGGGAGGCGCAGCGATGGCCGAAAAAGCTCCGCTCCGCGGCTCGCTCGTGCTCGGAGCGACGTCCAAAGCGGAGCTTGCCGCGAAGCTCGACGCTGCGCTGAACGACGCGAAGGCCGGACGCACGCCTGAACGTCGACCGCCTGCCGCCGCCGACCTCGATTCGCCCGAGCGGCTCGCGATCGAGTTCGGCAACGCCGCCGAGCTCGCGAAGAAAGCCACGGGCGCCGCCAAGGGGCTCGCCGCGGACAACCCCGCCATGTGGAAGGCGCTGCGGGCGCAGGGGATCTTCTACCAGACGGGCGCAGCCCCGAAGACCGCGTTCCTCTACACCGGTCAGGGGTCTCAGTACGTCAACATGCTTCGCGAGCTTCGAGACGCAGAGCCCATCGTCGCCGACACGTTCAAGGAAGCCGACGACGTGATGACGCCGCTGCTCGGCAAGCCGCTGAGTGAGGTCATCTTCGTCGACCCCAACGACACCGGCGCCCTGCAAGAAGCGGAAGACCAGCTTCGCCAAACCGCGATTACCCAGCCCGCCGTGCTGTCGGTCGATATTGCGCTGACACGACTGTTCGCCGCCTACGGCATTACGCCGGACATGGTCATGGGCCATAGCCTTGGCGAGTACGGTGCGCTGGTTGCGGCCGGCGCACTCGGTTTCCGCGAGGCTCTCGAGGCGGTCAGTGCCCGCGGACGGGAAATGACCAAAGTCTCGGTTGGAGACAACGGACTCATGGCCGCCGTGCTTGCGCCGATCGACGAAGTGAAGCGGATTGTCGATTCGATCGACGGCTACGTGGTGATCGCCAACATCAACAGCTCTGGCCAATCGGTCGTCGGAGGCTCGACGCCCGGCGTCACGGCCGCCGTCGAAGCGATCACCCAAGCCGGTCACCGCGCAATCCCGCTGCCGGTCAGCCACGCGTTTCATACTGAAATCGTGGCGCCCGCGAGCGGCCCGCTGATGAATGCGATCCGGCGTCTTGGCATCGAGTCGCCGAAGATTCCGATCGTCGCGAACGTGAGCGGCGATTTCTACCCGATGGGACCCACCGTCGCCGAAGAGATGATCGAAATCCTCGGCAAACAGATCGCGTCGCCGGTTCAGTTCGTCGATGGGCTCGAGACGCTGTACGAAGCGGGCGCGCGCGTGTTTGTCGAAGTGGGGCCAAAGTCTGCGCTGGCCGCCTTCACGGACGACGTGCTCGGCAAGAAGCCGAACACGGTCGCGCTGTTCAGCAACCACCCGAAGGTTGGTGATCTGCCCTCCTTCAACGCGGCGCTCACAGGGCTCTACGCAAGCGGGCACGGCGCGCCTCGGCACGAACAAACTCGAACGCCAGAAGTGCGCGCCCAGGCTGCGCCAGAGCGACCGCCAGCCGCCGCGCGACCGGCCACACCCGAAGCGCCCCGCGCAAGCACCCCGCCGACCCGTCGAGCGCGACGCACAGCCGCTCCATCGCGGGCGAACGCGCCCAGCGAGAGCCGATACGCGAAGCTCGGGCGGTTGTTCGCCGACTTCCTCGACCAGGGGATGTCGATCTATCGGGGGTCGACCTCGGTGAGCGACGGCGAACCCGTCGTCGTGAGCGGTGCGACCATCGGGCTTCCGGGCGGCGACAAGATCTTCTCGGACGAAAACGTCGACCGCATGCTCCACGGAACGCCGTTCATCGACGTGCTTCCGCTAGGGGTCCGCCGCGCGATGACGGAAAAGAAGATCACGCGGCTGGTGAAGACCGACAAGGGCGGACCGCGCTTCGAAAGCATCGATTCGCCGTCCGGAGTGATCAAGCTAGCGGGTCGCGCGGGCGAAATCGGTCTCTCGAGCGACTTCGGCATCGACGAGGATCGCGCGGCGGCGATGGACTCGACCACCCGAATGGCGATCGCGGCGGGGCTCGAGGCGCTTCGCGACGCGGGGATCCCGCTCGTGATGCGCTACAAGACCACCTCCCTCGATACGAAGCTCCCGGACCGGTGGGGCCTTCCGGATGCGATGCGGGACGACACCGGCGTGATTTTCGGGTCGGCATATCCCGGCTACGACATGTTCGCGGGCGAGCTCCGGAAGTACTTCGAGGACGACTCCAAACGACAGGTGCTCGAAGAGCTCCGAAGCCTGCGAAGTCGTGCTGCTACGAATGGCAGCAATCCGACCGCGACCGAGATCGACCACCGCATCGAAGAGCTCGAAAGCGAGCTCGAACACGATGGTTACACCTTTGATCGCCGTTTCATCTTCAAGACCTTGTCGATGGGGCACTCCCAGCTAGCGGAGTACATCGGTGCGCGAGGCCCCAACACACAGATCAACTCCGCCTGCGCGACTGGAACTCAGGCCGTTGCACTTGCTCAGGACTGGATCGCCCAGGGGCGCTGTCGGCGCGTCGTCGTGGTCACCGCCGACAATGCGACGAGCGACAACCTCATGGAGTGGATCGGCTCGGGCTTCCTTGCGAGCGGCGCCGCAGCGACCGACGAGACATTGGAAGAGGCCGCCCTCCCCTTCGATCGACGACGCCACGGGCTGCTGCTCGGCATGGGCGCGTCGGGCATGGTCATCGAGAGTGCCGAAGCCGCAGCCGAGCGGGGTATCCGACCGATTGGCGAAGTCCTCGGTACCGTCACCGCGAACAGCGCGTTCCACGGAAGCCGACTCGACATCGACCACATCAAGGGCCTGATGGAGCAGCTGATCTCCGACTGCGAAGCCCGGCACGGGATCGACCGCGCGGAGATCGCCCCTCAAACGGTGTTCGTGTCGCACGAGACGTTCACCCCGGCTCGCGGCGGAAGCGCACAGGCAGAGATCAGTGCGCTCCGCAGCGTCTTTGGTCCCGACGCAGACCAAATCGTGATCGCCAACACCAAGGGCCTCACCGGCCATGCGATGGGCGCCGGCGTCGAAGATGCAACGGCGATCAAGATCCTCGAGACGGGCATCGTGCCTCCGGTCGCGAACTTCAAAGAGGTCGACCCCGACCTCGGCAACCTGAACCTCTCGAGGGGTGGTAGCCATCCGGTGCACTACGCGCTTCGTCTGGGCGCGGGCTTCGGGTCCCAGATCAGCATGTCGCTCGTACGCTGGGTCCCATCACCCGACGGACACCGCCCCGTGCCAAGGGAGTTGGGCTACACCAACCGCATCGAAAACCCGGCGACCTTCGAGCGCTGGATTGCCGACACCACCGGATACGACGCGCCCGAGCTGGAAGTCGTCCATCGTACGCTACGCATCAAGGACGACGGCCCCGCGAAGCGCGCATCGCGGACTCCCGAACCGACTATCGCGCCCAAATCGGCGCCCGCGGTCAGCGCTCCAGCCGTACCGGCGCAGGCGCCCGCACCCCCACCACCCGCAGCCGTCGCAACTCCGGCATCGGACCCGGTCGCGGACAAGGTGCTCGCCATCGTCGCCGAGCAAACCGGCTACCCCTCCGACATGCTCGACCTCGAGCTCGACCTCGAAGCCGACCTCGGCATCGACACCGTCAAGCAGGCCGAGACCTT
>CBFCWN010000052.1:0-29280 GCA_965601515.1 uncultured Myxococcales bacterium
CGAGGCACGCGCAAGCACCATATAGGAGGAAAAGGAGCACCCATGGCAGACCTGAAGGGCAGCAAGACTCACGACAATCTCAAGGCCGCGTTCGCGGGCGAGTCCCAGGCGAACCGCCGCTACCTCTACTTCGCCAAGGTGGCCGACGTCGAGGGCTACCCCGAGGTGGCCGGCAACTTCCGCGAGACCGCAGAAGGAGAGACGGGCCATGCGCATGGCCACCTCGACTACCTCAAGAAGGTGGGCGACCCGGCGACCGACCTTCCCATCGGCGACACGTCGCTCAACCTCGCCGCCGCAGTCGCGGGCGAGACACACGAATACACCGACATGTATCCGGGCATGGCCAAGACCGCCCGCGAAGAAGGGTTCGACGAAATCGCAGACTGGTTTGAGACTCTCGCAAAGGCAGAGAAGTCCCACGCCGGTCGCTTCCAGTCGCTTCTCGACGACATCGCCTGAGCGAGGCACCCACAGGCGTGACAGACCCCATCAAGAAGAAGGTGTCGTACCTCCCCACGGACGGGCTGAGCTACGATCCCACCGAGGGTAAATACTGGAACGAAGTCGCGCTCGAAAAGGAAATCGAGCGCGTCTTCGAGGTCTGTCACGGCTGTCGCATGTGCTTCAAGTACTGCGACTCGTTTCCGATTCTATTTTCCGCCATCGACGACAAGTACGATGGCGACGTTCGCGAGCTCACTCCGCTCGACACGCAGCGGGTCATGGACGCGTGCTTCCAGTGCAAGCTGTGCGAGGTGCAGTGTCCGTACACCCCGCGTGACGGACACGAGTTCCAGTTGGACTTCCCGAAGCTCGTGCATCGCTACGACGCGATTCGGTACAAGGACGGCAAGACACCCCACAAGCTGCGCTTGAAACTGCTCGAAGATCCCGACCGTGCGAGCGCGGCCGCGAGGGCGAGTTTCGGGCTTGCGAACGTCATGAACCGCGTCGGCATTCATCGGTGGTTCATGGAAAAGCTGGTCGGGATCGACCGCCGAAAGCTCCTTCCCGACTTCGCGCAGACCACCTTCGAGGCGTGGGCGAAAGGCGCGGGCCTCACCGACAAAGGCGTCGGCGGCGAGGTCGTCCTCTTTCAGACCTGTTACGTGCAGGGCAACGAGCCGCAGATCGGCATGGACACCGTCGAGGTCTTCGAAAAGAACGGCGTCGACATCCGTTGCGAGAAAGGGCTCGAGTGCTGCGGAATGCCCGCGTGGGAAAGCGGCGACCTCGACCTCTTGCGCAAGAAAGCCCATGCGAACCTCGACCGCTTGATGCCTCACGTCGAAGCAGGCTCGAAGGTCGTCGCGCTGAACCCCACGTGTTCGATGATGCTCCGTCGCGAATACCCCGAGCTCCTCGAAGGAGAAGACCGAGAACGGGCGAAGCGCCTCGCCGAAGCCGTGGCCGACCCGAGCGAGTACATCTGGTCGATTCGCAAGGAGGAACGCTTCAACACGGACTTCAAGAGCTCACCGGGGGGCGCCGTCGCTTACCACGCGCCCTGCCACCTGAGGACCCAGGGGGTGGGCTTCAAAGGCCGTGACCTGATTCGAAAGATTCCGGGCGTGACCCCGACGACGGTGATGGAGTGCTGTGGCCACGACGGGACGCACGCGATGACCGTCGAGGGCTTCGAGTACTCGATTCGCGCTGGCCAAAAGGCCTTCGACGAGATGAAGGACGCGGACGCCGAGGTCTGGGCGACGGACTGCCCACTCGCCGCCATTCAGTTTCAGCAACACGCGGGCGTGAAGCCGATGCACCCCATGTCGGTCCTTGCGCGCGCCTACCGCGAGGACGGCTTCCAATCGCCGAAAGCCCTGCCCTCGGGAGATGGAGAAGCCACGTGAAGCCTGTCGACCGCTCTGAGCTCCTCGACTACGTCACCTACACCGAGAAGCGCGATGCGATCCGCGCCTCCGCCCTCGCCGCCAAGTCCGTACGCCGGATCGTCGTCGGCGACTGCTTCACCTTTCTCTTCGAGAATCGGGAGACCGTCCGATACCAAGTGCAAGAGATGATGCGCGTCGAGAAGATCGTGAAAGAGGACGACATTCTCCACGAGCTCAAGACATACAACGAGCTTCTGCATCCGAAAGGTCGGCTCGGGTGCACACTGCTCGTCGGCATCGACGACGAAGAAGAACGGGACGTGAAGCTCCGCGAGTGGGTCGGTCTCAACGACCACATCTACGCCAAACTCTCGGACGGGACGCGCGTGACGCCCACGTGGGACCCGCGACAAGTCGGGGAGAGCCGTCTGTCTTCCGTGCAGTACCTGACGTTCGAGCTGCCCGAAGCGCCCGTCGCGATCGGCGTGGACATGCCGGGAGCCGAGGCAGAAACCGAGCTGTCGGACGCGCAGCGAGAGGCCCTGCAAAGCGACCTAACCGACGATTGATCCAGAGCGTGTCGGTGATGTGCGCGATCCTCACGCTTGCACGGTTTTCCTCCTTTCGGAGGTATCCAGGTGACAGCGCGATCACCTTCGGGTGAAAACGTCCGAAGCGGCTGAAAACCCGATACTTGGCTCTCCTGCCATGCGGGAACAAAACGGAACCGACAACTGTAGTTGTCGAAGTGTCGCGGGAGCCTTACGTTCCCGTGCTAGGAGCCCCGAATGCTGAGAATTTTCCTGTTTTTGGCGACCAACATCGCCGTCCTCTTCATGGCCGCCGTCGCGATGGCCGTCCTCACCGCCTTGGGGGTCATCCCTCCCGATTCGCCGTACACGAGCATGCTCGTGTGGTGTGCGCTGTTCGGGTTCGGCGGCTCGATCCTTTCGCTCGCGATGTCGAAGAAGGTCGCAAAGGCCTCGACGCGCGCCAAGGTCATCGAGACCCCTCAGAACGAGACCGAGCGATGGCTCCTCTCGACGGTGGAACGCCAGGCCAAGGAAGCCGGCATCGGAATGCCGGAGGTCGCGCTGTACGACTCGCCGGATCCCAACGCGTTCGCGACCGGCATGTTCCGCAACAACGCTCTCGTCGCGGTCAGCACGGGCCTGCTACGACTGATGAACAAGACGGAGGCGGAGGCGGTCTTGGGCCACGAGGTCACGCACGTCGCCAATGGCGACATGGTGACGCTCACGCTCATTCAGGGCGTCGTCAACACCTTCGTGTTGTTCCTCGCGCGGATCATCGCCTCGCAGTTCGAGCGCGGCGCCTTCATGATCTACATCGCACTGCAAATGGTGTTCGGCATCTTCGCAAGCATGATCGTCGCCTGGTTCTCTCGGCGTCGCGAATTCAGAGCCGACCAAGGTGGCGCGAGGCTCGAAAGCCCCGGCGCCATGGCCGCCGCGCTGAACCGCCTGCGAACGATGCGCGACGCGCCGTCGCAGCTTCCCGAGAACCTCACCGCATTCGGTATTCGCGGCGAGGGCCTGATGAAGCTGATGGCCACGCACCCCCCGCTCGAGGAGCGGATCGCTCGGCTTCAGGCCCAGAGCTAGAGCCCCCGCGGCTGCACGTTTTTGCCATATTGTGCGTCCTTCTGTAGGACGGACCCATGGTTGGGCGCAGTGTGTTCTGCGGTGTGGTGCTGTTGGCAATCGGCGCATTCGGCTGCAAAGAGGAGGCGCCGCGGGTGCAGTCCATCGACGTCGCCGCGGCGGATCGATCGTGCGAAGAAGGCGAGGCGTGCGGCGTCGTCGAGACGAGTTGTACGTCGATCGGCTGCGACTGTGGCGTTGCCGTACGCGAGTCGAGCCTCCTGCACTACCAGCGCAAGCTCGCCGAGTGCCGAGGCCAAGAGACGCTCGCGGTCTGCGACTCGACCTGCGAGACACCTTTCGGCAAGTGCTTCAAAGGAGCCTGTGTGCTCACCGACGAGCCGCCCGAGCTCTTTCGCAGGGGCCGCAGCGTTCAGCGGGTGTGCGAGAAGTCCCTCGGGGAGTACGTCGGATGCCCTGAATGCCCTCCGAATCAGCGCTGCAGGTCGTGCGTGCCCTGCACGTGCCCTTCGACTCACCGATGGACCGCCAAAGGGTGTCGTCGCGTGATCAAGGCCGAGGCCCGCGACATCCGGATCGAAACTCGTCCTCCGCGCGTGAAGCTGAGCGACCCCATCAAGATGCGCGTGGCGAACGAAACCGGTCGCACGATCTGGCTGAAGACCCGCTGCGGCACCCCGTTCTATCGCGCGAGGAAGAAGCAAGATGGCTGGGAAGCGCGATATGAGCTCTTCAGTCGCAAACCATGTCGGGAAGGTTCGATCGAGCTAGACCCTCGCGACAAGCGCCCATTCGTCGTCCGAAGCCTATCGAGGCTGCGGGGCCCTGACGGAGACGGACCGAATCCTGGGACCTACCGATTCGAAGTGACGTACAGCGACAAGGCGAAGAGCTTTCGGCACCACGGCCTCGTGTACTCCGGCGAGGTCGAGCTCGTGTATGAGGTCTCGAGGCGCTAGAGCTAGAGTGCTGGCCTAGGCGACCTCGAGAAAGCAGACGCTGAACCACTCGTTGTCGTCGCTCCAGTGTTTCGCGAGACGAAAGCCAGCCTGCTTCGCAAGCGAGTCGAACTCGTCGAGGTCGTATTTGTGGGAATGCTCGGTGACGACTCGTTCGCCCGCATCGAACTCGATGGTCGAACCGCCAAGCTGAACCGACTGCGCTCGTTCGCTGACGAGGTGCATCTCGATCCGGCCTTCCTCGACCAAATAGGGCGCGGAGTGTCGGAACGCGCTGAGGTCGAAGTTGCCCCCGAGCCGGTTGAGCCGCTGGAGAACGTTCAGGTTGAACGCGGCGGTCACGCCGAGCGAATCGTTGTACGCGGCCTCGATCACCGCCGGGTCCTTCTTGCGGTCGATTCCGATCAAGAGGCCCCCGCCCTTTCCGACGAGCTCGGAAACTCGCTCGAGAAATCCGATCGCCTCAGAATGGGTGAAATTGCCGATGGTGCTTCCGGGGAAGAAGGCCACGGTGCGAGAGCTCGGTCGGTGCGGCCGCGGAAGTCGGAGAGGCTGGGTGTAGTCGGCGCAGATCGCAATGACTTCCATGCGCTCGTAGCGTTCGGCGAGCTGATAGGCGGACGCTTCGAGAGCCGCGCGACTGATTTCGATGAGCACACAGCCCGCGGGGTCGATGAGAGCGTCGAGAAGCTTCCGAGTCTTCAGGCCCACGCCCGAGCCGAACTCCACGAGCGTCGCATGAGACCCGATGATCTCCGCCATCTCGGCGACGGACTCGCTCAGAATGCCGAGCTCGGTGCGCGTCGGATAGTACTCGGGGAGCTCGGTGATCGCCTCGAACAATCGAGCTCCCAATGCATCGTAGAAATACTTGCAGGGGAGCGACTTCTCGTCGGCGAGAAGGCCTTCAAGCGCTTCGGCTCGAAGGTCTCCGAGGTCAGGATGAAGGTCGAGGATGCGGACACGCTCCTCGGTGTTTCGGGGTTCGAATGCGATCACTGGACTAACCGATATCCTTGGCTAACCGGATACCCGTGAACTGCCAGCGCGCGCCCGGTGGGAAGAAGTTGCGATAACTGCGCCTCGCATGACCATCCGGGGTCGCGCAGCTGCTTCCGCGCAGCACGTACTGGCTGCACATGAACTTGCCGTTGTACTCGCCGATGGCACCCGCGGCCGGTCGGTAGCCCGGATACGGCCCATAGCTCGAGCTCGTCCACTGCCACGCTGCACCGTACAGGCTCGGGGCGGTGGGGTGGAACCACGGAAGCCGGCCGCACATGGGCGCGGTTTCTGGGAGGTCGGTCGCGGACTCCCATTCCTGCTCGGTCGGGAGGCGCGTGCCTGCCCAGCGCGCATAGGCGTCGGCTTCGTAGTAGCTCACGTGAATGACGGGAAGCGCGTCTTCGAGCGGCCGTCGCCCGTACATCGTGAGCTCGGTCCAACCGTCCGCTCCCTCGCGCCAGTAGAGAGGTGCCTTCCAGCCAAGCTGCTGGACCGTCTGCCAGCCCTCGCTGAGCCAAAGCTCGGGTCGCTCATATCCGCCGTCATCGATGAATGCCCCGTACTCTGCGTTCGTGACCAGTCGCTGTGCGATGGAAAACGGCTGGAGCAGCACGTCGTGCTGCGGGCCCTCGTTGTCGAAGTGAAAGGAGTCCGGCGTTGCACCGATGAGCGCGATTCCACCGGGGCGATCGGCCCAGCGAAGAGGTGTCGTCGGTGCCGGCGCGTCGGCGGACGGATAGGTGTCGACGTATGCCGGGTCCATCGGGTTTTGCGAAAGCAGGTGCTTCACGTCGGTGAGAAGTAGCTCTTGGTGCTGTTGCTCGTGGTGCAGACCGATTTCGAGCCGGGTGGAGAGCTCGTCGCTGAGACCGCTTCGAATGAGGTCGAGCATCTTCTCGTCGACCCGTTTTCGGTAGTCGGAGATCTCGTCGTGACTTGGTCGCGTCAACAGACCGCGCGAGGGGCGATGGTATTGCTCGCCGACGCCATTGTAGTAGCTGTTGTAGAGCACGGCATACGCTTCATCCGAGAGGCCTTCGATACCTGATGGCCGAAGGATGAAGGTCTCGAAGAACCACGTGGTGTGCGCGCGGTGCCATTTGGTCGGGCTCGCGTCGGGCATGCTTTGCGCGCATTGGTCCTCAGCGGACAGCGGAGCGGCCAGCGCCTCGGTGTGACTGCGCACACGGGCGTAGTCGTTTACGTCCTCGTCTCCCGGCATCTGACCATCCATAGTTACCAGCTCGAACGGGTCAAGAACGCCGGTGTTACCAAAAAACCCGGGAATCGTCACTGGCGAACGTTCGAAATCACTGGGCGCACGTTCGAACAGTGTTTCGCGGACTCAGAGGCTATCGTAGTACGCACGAGCATCGACCGCCGTGCGTCGCAAGCCTTCTCGGGTGTCGACGAGAGGCTCGTACTCGAGGTCCTGCCGCGCACGATCGATCGAAAAGAAGCTGTCCTTGAGGCAAAGCTGAACGCCCACGAGGCTTACCGGAGGTTTCGGTTTTCCGAATACCTGGAAGACGCGTTCGCTGGCGGTGGCAAGCACACGCGCGACCGGGCCCGGGATTCTCAGTGTCTTCGCGTCGATCCCCATGTCGTCGATCAGGGTCTTGCTGAAGTTTCCGGTGTTGATCGGATCGCCATCGGTCACGAAATACGCGCGTCCGCACACGGGCGAGCCGGGAACGAGGCGTTCGGCGGCGCGGATCTCCGCGTCGACGAGATTGTCGATGTACGTGTAGTCCATCCGAGTGTCGTCCTTGCCGAACACCACGAGGGGCGCACCCTGCTTCAGCGCCGTCACCAGCGGACCGATCAGCGTGTTCCGTTCGCCTGGGCCGTAAATTCCACCCGGGCGCACCGCCGTGGTGAGGAGGCCCGCATCACCGTTTGCCGCCAGCACGAGTTTCTCCGACTCGACCTTGCTGGTGGAGTACAGGTCGCGCGCGTCGCTGTAGTCGGCTGGCTCGCCAAGCCCTGCCGGACGATCGAACGGCACGGTGATGATGGAGCTCGTGTGGACGAGGCGCGTCGCACCGCTCTCAATGGCAGCCCGCAGAACATTCTTGGTGCCATCGACGTTGACGCTCTTCACGAACTCGGAAAACGATTCGGGCGCATAGGTGAGAGTCTCGATCATCGCTGCGGTGTGAAAGACCACGTCGACGCCTTCGCACGCGTCGCGCACGTCCGTGTAGCTACGAACGTCGCCTTGAAACCAACGGAGATTTGGATGGTCGAGGGTGGCTGGCGCGAGGTCGAACCCGTGAACCGTGCAGCCCCGCGCGAGCAGCGCGCGAACTAGGTTGCTGCCCACGAAACCGGCGCTGCCAGTGACCAAGCACCGAGTGCCGTCGATCGATTGGAGTGAGCTCATCGGGCGCGCAGGGTGGCAAGAACGGTGCGGCGACGCAACCGTGGTCGAGGGCTGGCCTAGGGCGCTTCTGGAAGGGCCGCGCTCGCGTGGAGCATTCGAAGCGTGGCGTCCTTGGTGTCGCAGGCATGCCAATAGCGAGCTTTCAGTGCCTTGATCGCTTCCATCGCTTCGAGGCGTGCCACTCGGGCTTCGAGTTCGTCCATGCGCGAGTGCTACCGCGACGGCGGTGGCGGGGTCAACGTGTCGCGGCCTTGAGGAACGCCAAGGACAGCGCGAAGCACCCGCTGCTCGACCGTGCGTTCTAGCCGCGTCGGAACGGGGATGCGCAAGATGAGGTGGACGGTGTTCTTGTCCACGACTCGGTAGGTGATGCGCGGATCGACCAGCGGCGGGTTGAGACCGTGTCGACGATAACGAAGTGCGATGGGTCGACGAACGTCGTCGATGAAGTCCTTGCAAGCGTCGTTCGCGGCCGTCAGTGCACGCTGCTCGAGATCGGCCAGATCCGCGTTGCGGTCGACCGGGATGGTGAGCAGGTGAAGCATGTACTCCCCGGTTAGGCTCTCGTTGAGCACCGGCTCCGTCATGAAGAGGCTGTTCGGAATGCTGATCGTCCGGCCCGTTCTCTGGTGGCCGGACCCAACTTCGAGCACGGTCGTACTCAAAAGGCCGGGGTCGATCACGTCGCCGCGGATCTCGCCCACGTTGATGCGATCGCCCACTTGAAACGCATTGGAGCTCAGCCGGTAGACCGCGCCCTGGATGCACGCGATGGTCTCCTTGGTGGCCCATACGAATGCCATCGCCAACACCACGAACGACACGGCAAGCGCCTGAAGCTCCGCTGCCCAAATCGTGAAGAGACCAAAGGCGAGAATCGCGTACGAAAGGGCGCGAACCTGAGTGGCCCAACGAAGCTGGAGCTTGTCGTGCGAGGGGAGTCGCCTCTGAACGAACCTCAAGATGAGCGCGCGAACGCCGAACACCGTGACGAGGAGGACGATGGTCGAGACGATGTCCTTGACCAACGAGGGGTGTTGGACGAGGTCGACCAGCTCTGTTTGCATCGACTCGATCACTACTCGCCTTCGAGGATGGCCAAGCGGTGGGTCGTTGGGGTAGGCTCACACATCCCGCGTACTCCGCTCCCGTGGTACGCCCTCGTGTGATGGAGGTCAACGCCCACGTGTACGAGATGGACTTTCGAAACCTCACACGCGGCGACCAAACCTGGCGATTTCACGACGCCGGCGACGGTCCGGCCGTCGTGCTCATTCACGGCTTCCCCGACACGCCACAGTCGTGGGGCCGCATCGCGAGTACGCTAAACGACGAAGGCTACCGAACCATCGTGCCATACCTACGCGGGTACCATCCGGACACCATCGTCGAGGGGCGGCCTTACGATGCGTTGACGCTTGCCGAAGACGTGGTGGGTCTGCTCGACGCGCTCGAGCTCGACAGCGCCGTGCTCGTGGGACACGACTGGGGCGGGACGCTCGTTTACGGGGCGGCAGCGATCGCACCGGAGCGCGTCGATGGCGTCGTTCCCATCGGCATCGCGCACCCAAAGACGCTGAAGCCGAAGAACATGCTGCAGACCATCGGCCTTTTCGTCATGGCGCGGCACTTCATTTACTTCCAGCTGCCGTGGAGTGAGTGGGGGACCCGTCGTGGCGACTTCGCGTACATCGACGAGATCTACAGCCGTTGGTCTCCGAAGTGGCATGACGGCGAGCGAGACGCCGCGGTTGCGAGAGTGAAGGCCGCCTTTGCAGACCCCGTCGTCCTGACCGGTGCCGTCGACTACTACCGCGCGATGTTCAAGAAGCCGGACCGCTCGCTGTCGCCGCTCAACAAGGCGCTCGACACTCGCGCCCTACTCGTCGCCGGCGCGGAAGACTTTGGCGGCCACCTCGGCCCCTACAAGAAGTCGCTCTCCCTGTTCACCGAAGGCGCCGACCTTCTGGTCATCGGCTCCGCCGGCCACTGGCCCCACCGAGAACACCCCACCGAGTTCCTCCCCGCCCTCCTCGCCTTCCTGAAGGGGGACACGCAGCCCCCCTAAAACCCCAACCAATCCGAGGACTTACAAACCTACCTGCGCATTTACATAGAAACTGGTTGACGCCCTCAACTAATTAGTTGCATAGTTCAACCATTGGAGGCGCTCATGGACAAAGAACGGGTACACGATGTGGTTCGAGAGGGGTATGCGGAGGTCGCACGCCAGGGCGGAGGCTGCTGCGAGCCCGCCGAGACGCGCGCAACGACCTGCTGCGGGCCGAGCCCGTCCACGGGTCACGCAGATACGGCGGCACGCATCGGATACAGCGAGGAAGACATCACCGGAGCAGCGGCGGATGCGAACCTCGGGCTTGGCTGCGGCAACCCAACCGCGCTGGCGAGTTTGAAGCCTGGAGAAACCGTGGTCGACCTCGGCTCCGGCGCGGGGTTTGACGCTCTGCTGTCGGCAGAGAAGCTCGGCCCCGAAGGCCGGTTCATCGGAGTCGACATGACGCCCGAGATGCTCGAGCAGGCGCGCACGAACGCGGTGAAGGCCGGCCACGCACGAACGGTCGAGTTTCGGGAGGGCTTCATCGAGAACCTTCCCGTCGCGTCGGACACGGTCGACGTCGTCATCTCAAACTGCGTCATCAATCTGAGCCCGGACAAGGCGAAGGTGTTTCGCGAGGCGCACCGCGTCCTCAAGTCTGGAGGTCGCCTTGCGGTCAGCGACATCGTGTTGAGCGAGCCTCTGCCCGACGCCGTCGCCGATCTGGCGGCGAGCTGGATCGCGTGCGTTGGAGGCGCATCGACCGAAGAGGCCTATCTTGGCTTCATGAAGGACGCAGGCTTCACGGACATCGAGTACACGCGCACGCCCGCGGGTCCGCTTCTCACGCCCGACCTGAAAGACCCGATGTGGCAGGCCGCGATCAAACTGATCGGCCAAGACCGCATCGACGAGGTCGCGGAGACCGTCTTCAGCTACTCGATCACCGCAAGGAAGCCGTGACAGACGTCGTCGACGACGTGATCGCCTTCTGCCGCATGTTCGCATCCTTCGAACGCGAAGAAATCTGCTGCGGCACCGTCACCCAGGCGCAGTGCGTGGTCCTGCAGGCGCTGACCGAGGGCGAGTGGGACGTGTCGAGTCTCGCGTCCTACGCCCGGGTGACGAAAGGCGCGGTGACTCGTCTGGTCGACGGACTCGAATCCCGGGGCTGGGTCGTCCGGAGGCGCGGAAAAGGCGATGCGCGACGAGTCATCATCGAGCTCAGCGACGACGGACGGCGGGAAGCCGAGCGGCTCGAGCAACTCACCGCAAAGAGCATCGAGTCGGTGTTCAACGAGATCCCGAGGGCCGAGCGAGCGACGGTCGAACGCAGCCTTCACCTCTTGCGGCAGGCCGCGGAGCGCACGCGCGACCAGCTCGACTGCTGCTGAGCGCAAATCGCGCGGGTTGGTTTGTAAGTGGTTGGATTGGTTGGGGTTTTAGGGGGGCTGCGTGTCCCTTAACTTCTTCTTGTCGAACTTGCCTACGCTGGTTTTGGGGATTTCGTCGATGAACGCCCAGCGTTCGGGGATCCACCACTTGGCGACCTTGCCTTCGAGGTGGGCGCGGAGGTCTTCCGGGGTGACGGCGCTGCCTTCCTTGCGCACGACGTAGGCAAGCGGGCGTTCGTCCCATTTGTCGTCGGGGATGCCGACGACCGCCGCTTCGGTCACTTCGGGATGCGCAATGATCTCGTTCTCGAGCTCGACCGAGGAGATCCACTCTCCGCCTGACTTGATCACGTCTTTGCTGCGATCGGTGATCTGAACGTAGCCGCGCTCATCGATGAACCCAACGTCGCCCGTGCAAAGCCAGCCGTCTCGGAACTTCTCGGACGCGTCGACGCCGTAGTAGCTCCCCGTGACCCACGGGCCACGCGCCTGTATCTCGCCCACGGAGGTTCCGTCCCACGGAAGCTCGTTGCCCTCGTCGTCGACGATTCGAAGTTCGACTCCCGCCACGGGGCGGCCCGTGCGAACTCGGTAGGTCCAGGCCTCCTCGCCTTCGACTCCGCGCGGCACAGCGGCAATCGCCCCAACCGGACTCGTCTCGGTCATCCCCCAAAGCTGAAGGATGGTGACTCCGTAGCGATTCTCGAACGCCCGCATGAGCGACTTCGGAACCGCCGAACCACCGCAAACCACGAGCCGAAACGACGACAGGTCGATGTCTTTGCCTTCCCCGTAGTGCAACACGGCGTTCCAAATGGTCGGGACGGCGCCAGCGAACGTCGGCCGGTGGCGTTCGATCATCTGGACGAGCGGCTCGGGCTGAAGAAAGCGCGTGGGCTGAAGAAAGTCCGCCCCAACCCACCAGCCCGCATACGGTAGCCCCCAGCAGTTCGCATGAAACATGGGAACGATGGTGAGAACCGTGTCGCGCTCGCTGAGCCCGGTGACCGCTCCGGACGTGACGCCCCAAGAATGAAGCACCGTGGAACGGTGGCTGTAGACCACGCCCTTCGGGTCGCCCGTGGTTCCACTCGTGTAGGCCATCGACGCAGGCGCACGCTCGTCGAGCACGGGCCACTCGATGCCCGGTGACTCCGCGGCGAGCAACTCCTCGTAGCGGTATAACTTCGCCCGTGGCGCCCGCCGAAGGGGCGAGTCGTCGCCGCTACCAACGACGATGATGTGCTCGACGGTCTCCATGGACTCGGCGACTTCTCCAAGCACGGAGACAAGCGAATCGTCAACGATGATGACTTTGTCGTTGGCGTGTTTGATGATGAACGCGAGCTGCTCCGGATAAAGCCGGATGTTGAGGGTGTGCATCACCGCGCCCATCGAGGAAATCGCGAAGTACGCCTCGAGGTGCTCCTGGCTGTTCCAGCAAAACGTCGCGACTCGGTCTTCCTGTTGCACCCCCAGTCGCTGGAGCGCTTTGGCGAGCTGGTCGGTCCGGTCACCCACCTCGGCGTAGCTTGCGATTCGGTCGTCGCCCTCTTCCACGGTGATGATTCGGCTGTCGCGATACAAGCGCCTGCCGTGCTCGAACAAGTCCGAGATCAGCAGGGGCCGCTCCATCATCGTCGAGAAGGTCATTCCGCTACGAAGCCTGCCGCCTTGTGAGCGCCGTCGCAGAACGGCTTGTTTTTCGAATGCCCGCACCGGCAGAGCGCGGCCTTCGTGCCTTTCCACGCCTTCCGCCCGCTTGCAGCCACGATGGTGAAGTTGCCGCTGAGAAGCAGTGGCCCGTGCGGCGCCTTGCCGATTTTCAGCGTCCCGCCCTCCGACTCGAAACCATCACCGGAGTCTCCGACCGCACCGTAATCCTTGAACCCGGCGTCTTCGTGGCTGTTGTCGCAAAACGGTTTGTTCTTCGACTGGCCACAGCGGCAGAGTGCCGCTCGGAACCGAACGCCCTCCATATCGCTTTCGGCGCCGTCGATGTCGAGGTCACCGCGAACGTAGAGCGGTCCGTTGTACATGACGGAGACGACGTTTTGGGCTTCTGCGGTTTCCTGTGGCCCACCGTCTTTGCGCGTGAACGTCAGTGCGCCGGTCGGACAACGTGAGACGACGTCGACCACATCTTCCGCGCCGACCTCGTCGGGCCGGCACCAAGGCTGACGCCCTCCGACGAAGAGGTCATTGTTGGCGCGCCCGCACTCACCGATGTGGATGCAAAGCCTGCCATCCCAGTGAACGTCTGCCTCGGCGCCCGGATAATCGTGAACTTTCTTGTCGCTCATGGTTCCTCTCAGTGCTGTCACCCACTACCCCAAGCCCCGTCGTTGTACTACACGAGCGAGCGTCCGACTACGGCGAACGGCCGAGCAATCGCTCCGTTCGCGTCGACGTGGTAAGGAACGCCCCACCGATGGGCCACCAGCATCACCATCACGCGAGCGCGAGCGAGGTTGCAGGGAACCGCCGGCGACTGACCACGGCGCTCTGCCTCACTGCGGTCTACATGGTGGCCGAAATCATCGGTGGCCTCCTTTCCAACTCACTCGCCCTGCTTGCGGATGCGGGCCACATGTTTTCGGACACCGCGGCGCTCGGCCTCTCGCTGGTCGCCGTGATGCTCGCCCAACGCCCCGCCACTGCGCAACGCACCTATGGCTTTCACCGAGCGGAAATCCTCGCCGCGCTCGCCAACGGAGCCGCCCTCCTCGTACTCTCCGTGCTGATCGCTCGCGAGGCGTGGGAGCGGGTAGAGAATCCCCCGGAGGTCCAAGGCGGTCTGATGCTCGCCATCGCAACCGGCGGTCTCGCAATCAACTTCATCAACCTGTGGGTTCTGAGCGGCGGGAGGAAACAGAATCTCAACGTCCGCGGCGCGTGGCTGCACGTCATGGCCGACGCGCTCGGAAGCATGGGCGCGATCGCCGCAGGCGCCGGTATTTACTTCTTCGGCTGGCGCTGGGCAGACCCCGTAGCCTCCTTTGCCATCGCCGCGCTCGTGCTCTTCTCCGCATGGGGACTCATCCGCGAGACGCTGGACGTTTTGATGGAAGGTGTGCCCGAGGGGATTTCGGTCGACGAAGTGACCAACGCCCTACTCTCCCTGCCAGGCGTGGTCGACGCGCACGACCTTCACGTGTGGTGCCTGACGAGCGGTCGAAACATCGCCACCACACACCTGGTGATCGCCGATGGAGCGGACCATCAGGGCATTCTCGACGCCGCCAACCGAACGCTTTCCGAGCGCTTCTCGATCCAGCACGCCACCATCCAAGTCGAGCACGTGGAGCTGGCGAACAAGTGCAACCCGTGCGGTCCTGCAGCCGCAGCCAGCTGAAGGTTTAGGCGTCGGCCCCTGCGCACTTCGCGCAGATGCAGACCTTTCCCTGAGCCTCTTCGGGAATCGACGCGAGCGTGTCAGGGTCGATCGTCGCGGTCATGCACCAACACGTTTCGGCGGAACGCCCCGCCGCGACCGCACACTCGTTCGGACTGCCGCAAAGCGGGCATTGCGTCGTATCTTCGAAGTCGATGGGGGTACCGGTCATTTGATCTGGCTCAGCTCCTCGATTTGCTCGTACTGCTCTTTATAGAGCTGCTCGATGTAGGTGTGCATCTCGTTCAGCCGAATTACCTGGGTGCGCGGAGACGCCTCCTTTTCGTTTGCGTCGCATAGCTTCACCAACTCGGAGACCGCCTCGAGAGAGCTCGTGGCGCGCGTCGCAGACACGGAAACCAGCGCGGTCATGGCGAGCGCCGGGAACGCCACCATCAGGAACCGCGACCATGCCCCTGGCGGGGTCCGAGCGACCATCCAAGGGGTCATCAACAACAGCACCAACGCCCCAAAGCACGCGAGAATCCAACCCCCATGCCTGTTCATCAGATGACTCCACGTGCCGGCGATCTCTTCCTTTCGCGCTTCGTGGCACGGGTCCGACTCCTTCAACAAGCGCAACTCGTCTTCGACGGCATCCGCAAGATTCACGGCCAGCTCTTCGTGGAGCTCGACTTCCGACAGGTCGATGGCCCGCGCCTGTGATCGCTTCTCCGGCGGCACGAGGGAAAAACGATTCACGTAGACGGTACGGCCCGACTTGGTTTCGTACGAATAGAACGTGGGCGACCCCTGGGCGAACGCCGCCGTCGCGCACGCGAACGTCGCTGCAAGAGCCACGAGCACGCCAAGCTGGAGCAGCGCGCGCATCACTGCTTCTTTGCGACGGCCGTGAGGATCACCATGCCGACGACCGCACTCGCGGCCGACCCGAGCAGCACTCCGATCTTCGCCGCTACCAACAGGTCGCCCGAGAGTCCAAGCGACGCGATGAACATCGCCATCGTGAAGCCGATCCCCCCAAGGAACGCGGCACCTCCAAGAATCGGCCAGGTCACGCCAACCGGCCGACTCGCCCAGCCGATCTTCACGGTGAGCCACGCGGCGCCGAAGATGCCGATGGACTTCCCGAAGAAGAGCCCAGACGCGACTGCGAGCCCCACCGGCTCGCCGATGCTGTCGAGGTTGATCGGCACGCCGGCGTTCGCCAGCGCAAAGAGCGGCATGATGATGAACGCCGTCCACGGATGAAGAGCCCTTTCAATACGCGTGAGCGGCGCGACGGCCTCCCGCGACGCAAACGCGAGGTCGGCCACCATCAGTTGGGCTTTCGCCATCGTCGTCTCTTCGTTGCGCAACGTGTCGTCGGTGTGGCGAAGGAAACCAAGGAACTTCATGCCGCCGAGCCAAGGCTGAGCGGGAGTCATGAGGCCTAGGATCACGCCTGCGACGGTCGGATGAATGCCCGACTTCAGCGTACAAAGCCAAACCAGCGTGCCGACCAACACGTACGACCACACGTTGCGAATCCCGAGCCGATTCATGGCCGCCACGATGATCAGTCCGACGAACGCTCCCGCGAGAAAGGTCATCTTGATCGAGCTCGTGTAGAAGATCGCGATAACGAGAACGGCCGTAAGGTCGTCGACGATCGCGAGAGAAAGCATCAGGACGGTGAGGCCGTACGGAACACGCTTGCCGAGCAGCGAGAGACACCCGACGACGAACGCAATGTCCGTGGCCATGGGAACCGCCCACCCGCGAGCCCCGGCCTCTCCCGTGTTGAAGGAGAGGTAGATGCCAACCGGAACCAAGACCCCGCCTAGTGCGGCAGCGACCGGCAACACGACTTTCTTCGGATCGCTCAGCTCGCCGATCACGAGCTCGCGTTTGATTTCGAGCCCGATGATGAAGAAGAAGATCGGCATCAGGGCGTCGTTGACCCAGTACCAGAGCGGATAGGCGAGCTTGAAATCGTCGATCGCGATGCTGAACTCTTGATTCCAGAACGCGGCGTACGCGTCCGCAAACGGCGAGTTGGCCGCGATCAGCGCGATGGCCGTGCAGACCAGGAGAACGATACCGCTTGCGGACTCGATGTGCGTGAACGCGATGAGCGGCTTTTGAAGTCGCTGAATCGGCCGCTCCGGCAAACTGGTGAGCCGTGAGTACGAGAGCTCGGGGTCCGACATCGAGTTCCGTGTATCCCGTTCCGTGCTAGAACGCCAGAATCCATGCAGTTGAACGAGACCATCGTTGCTTGGTTGTTCCTGGGTGCGAGCTTGATCGGTGCGGTCTTCACCCTGAACGCGTTCATTCCCGTACGCCGAATCCCGCTTCTGTTCGTGCCGAGTTTCTTCGGGTCTTGGCTCACCGCCGAGCTCGCCGTGCACCATGTGGTGTGGCAGTCGGTTTTTGCGTTCCTCTTCGTTCACTTCGGCGGTCTCTCGGCCTGGCCGGGCATGCTCGCGCTGGGCATCACGATGCTCTCCTGGCTCGGGCTTCTCGTGCTCTTTCATCACGGCCAAAAGGCGCGCGTCGCATTCAGCGAGGCGCTCGACGGACTCGATGAACCGAACGGCGCGAACCAGCTCCCGCTCAGCCAGCTAGTGTTGCCTTTCCGTTTTCGTCGGAAAGGCGTGAAGGTGACGCGCGACGTCCTGTATCGAGAAATCGCGGGACGTCGGCTGCGAATGGACATCGCGATGCCCAAGGAGCTCGGCAAGGGGCGCCCGGCCATCATGCAGATCCACGGCGGCGCATGGATCATCGGCGACAAACGCGAACAGGGCTGGCCTCTCATCGGTCATCTCTCCGCCAATGGCTGGGTGTGCTTCAACGTGAACTATCGGCTGAGCCCCGGCGCGACGTGGCCCGAGCACCTGATCGACCTGAAGTACGCGCTCAAATGGATTCGCGAGCGGGCTGACGACTTCGGCATCGACCCGAACTTCATCGCGGTGACGGGCGGTTCCGCGGGCGGTCATCTGACTTCAATGATGGCACTCACGGCCAACGATCCGGAGTACCAACCCGGCTTCGAAGATGCGGACACCTCGGTTCAGGCCGCGGTTCCAGTCTACGGCGTCTACGACTTCACGAACCGCCTCGAGACGATGCAGCGTACCTTTCTGAAGCAGATGCTCGAGCCGCTCATCATGAAGGCGTTCTTCGACAAGGAGCCCGAGAAGTTTCGGCGCGCTTCGCCGATGAATCGCGTTCACCAGCACGCGCCCCCATTCTTGGTCGTCCACGGCGACCGCGACACGCTCGCCCCCGTGGAGGACGCGCGCCTTTTCGTGGAGATGCTCCGTGATGTGTCCAAAGCCCCCGTGTTTTACGCCGAGCTCTTGGGAGCCCAGCACGCCTTCGACCTCTTCGCCTCCCCGAGGACCGCGGCAATGCTCAGCGGAACGCTTCGATTCTTGACCGCCATGCGAGGGCAGGTAGAGGCGACCGTCGAGGTTCAGTCGTCGTACACGAGCGCGATGGGCAACGTCACCTCGCCGCCCTCGTAGTTGAACTTCGCCTCCTTGTAGAGGTCGGGCCCCTGACGCTTCGAGGTCACGTTCTTCGAGACGCCCCATGGCTCGCTTGTGCGTCCAGTGACGCTCGTATCAAGCTTGCCGTTCTCGTTGATGTCGAGAAAGACCGAAGCGGCGTACTCGCCGAGGCCGGTACGCTTGAACACACAGTTCACGGTATCGCCTTCGACGTCGACCCAGGTTCGGCGAAGCGCGCGGCGGTGCTTCCGAGGGAAACCCTTGTTCTGCCAGAAGAGCGCGCAGGCCATCCGCCCTTTGGCCTCGCGAATCCCCGTGACCTCGAGAGTGAGCGTGTTCGAGGCCGCGGGATCGTTGGTGTTCGCTTCCGCGGTCGCGGAGCGCGGGGAGGTCCAGAGCGCCGCCAGCATCGCGCAGCTCAGTGCCAGGGCCCATCTCGTCCAGCTCATTCCACTCTCTCCGGATTTCGCTGCCCCGCCTCGAGTCGACCTCATGCCTCCTAGGACGCGGGGATGGTGCAAATCTTTAGACGAACGGCCGGTTTTTGCCAAATCCTTTGGAAAATTGGCGTGGAAGACCTTTTTTCGTCCGAGCGTGCTTTTTTTCTTGACGGCACGAACGGTCGTTCTATTATATCCCCATGAGCAAGGGAGAAGAAACCAAGCGCGCCATCGTCGGGGAAGCCCTCGACCTGGCAAGCACCGTGGGGCTCCAGAAGCTGACCATCGGCTCGCTCGCGACCGCCACCGGCATGAGCAAGAGCGGACTCTTCGCGCACTTCAAGTCGAAGGAGCAGCTGCAACTCCAGGTGCTCGAGGAGGCGCGGCAGCGCTATATCGAGCTGGTCGCGAGGCCGTCCTTTGAGAAGCCGCGGGGCCTCGCCCGCCTACGGTCGATCGTCGAGCTCACCCTCACGGACTGGGAGGACGAGCTTCCTGGTGGCTGCATCTTCTACGCCGTCGCGGCAGAGCTCGACGACCAGCCTGGCCCTACCCGCGATTTCTTGGTCGAGACCCAGCGGGAGCAGCAGCAGATGCTGGCCCGCGCCACAAAGATGGCCGTCGAGACGGGCGAGCTCCGCCAAGACCTCGACATCGACCAGTTCGTCTTCGAGGTCGGCGCGATCAGCGCCGGTTTTCATCATTTTGGCCGCCTCGTCGGCGACCCAAACGCGGAGCTGCACGCGCGCCGTATGTTCGACGCGCTCATCGCCCGCTCCCAGTGAGGAGGAGACATGGACCATTCGAACGCACGACAGGCTCAACTTCAAAAAAGCACGAACGTTCGTGTTCAAGCAGGAGCCCCGGGTTGGATGCGGAGCGGCTTCCAGGGGGCTAGTCGCGTCGCTCCTGGAATCACCTCAGCGGTCGCCGCACATCTGTTTCGGACGACCCGCCGCTCGAAGCCGCGCCCCGGAGAGCGGGACGTGCTCGAGTCCGCCACGCCGTCGCGCATCGCGGGCATGAGTGTGTGGTCCTGGGGCGAGGGGCCGACGGTTCTGCTGGTGCACGGCTGGAACGGCCGCGGCACTCAGCTCGGCGCGTTCGTCGAGCCGCTGGTGGAGCGAGGCTACCGGGTCGTTGCGTTCGACGCGATTGGTCACGGAGAGTCGGCGGGGAACCAGAGCTCGCTTCCGGAGTTCGCGAACTGCATCCGACAGGTGGTCGACGAGCTCGGCGGAGTCTACGGAATCGTCGCGCACTCTCTTGGTGGCGCAGCGACGACCTTCGCCCTCGCCTACGGACTGGAAGCCCAGCGCCTGGTCTACGTGTCGCCTCCCGCAGACCCGCGCGAGTTCCTGAAGATCTTCGGTGCGGGTCTCGGGATCACCGATGAGGTCCGCGCCCTCGTGAAGGCACGAGTCGAACGACGCCTCGGGATTCCGATGGAGGAAATGGAGTCGTTCGGCATCGCGCCATCCATGCGCCTTCCATTGCTGGTGGTTCACGATGAGCACGACAAAGAGGTGCCGATCGCAGTCGGAAAGAACGTCGCCAAGTCGTGGCCGGGTGCCGAACTGATCGTGACTGAAGGCCTCGGTCACCAACGAATCCTGCGAGATGCGGGAGTGAGAGATTCTGCCGTCCGATTCATCGACGCCGCTGTGGCGTCAGAGCGAGCGGCCTAACAGGAAAGGGACAAGACGATGACTACACAAACGAGAGACGCCAACTTCGCAGAACACATCAATCAGATCGCCCAGTCGATCGAATGGCCGGAAGCCGCATTCAGGGTGACTCCGTGGGAGGCCGCGGTAGGAGTCGTGGTCGCGCTCTACGAGGCGTTCGCGACGCCGGACCGCGCCCTTCTTCAGCACGCGCTCAACGGTATCGCGTTTTGACAACCAGCAAGGGTGTGGCTTACAGCGCGCCGATGCAGGCGTTCGTGAACGAAGGCTCCTGGTCTCCTGACGGAGGGGGAGCCTTCGTCAATTGTTCACAGGCGTAGTCGGTTCGACAGTCTGCATCGGAGTTGCAGTTGACGAGACATACCCACCCCAAAATGGTGGCGATGCACGACGACCCCGCGGAGCAGTTGGAATCGCTGAAGCACGAGCTCGTGCACGTCCCGCCCGGTGCAATGCGGCCGTCCTGGCAGAGCGTGAACTCGCACTCGCTGTTGTTCATGCAGGGGCCGCCCACGAACTTACTCGCGCTGCCGGCCTCGCCTGGAGGCCGCTCATCGCCCCCGCATGCCAGCGCAAGCGATACGAAGACGGTCATGGCGACGAGGAGCACGGGCTTCATGGCGGACCGACGATAGATCACCGACGAGGACCGAACCAGCGTGGCTGGCGCCGCTTCTGTAACATTCGTGTCACCTTTTATGCCTTTGCGGGTTGGGTCACGTGTTTTCGAAGGCGGCGACCGCAGCCCGAAAGTCTTCGGGAACGCGAGTCTTCTCTCTCGTCGCTGGGTCCACGCAAACGCTGACGAGCTGCGCGCGCGCCAGCACCGCTCCCTCGTCGCTCCGAACTGTGAACTTGCTCGTGATGCTCGTGTTCCCGATCCGGTCGATGCGCGCCTCGATATGAATGATGTCCTCGAACCGAGCGCTTCCGACGTAGTCGCAGGTGGCACTCGCGTAGAAGATGTCGATGCCGCGACCGACGAGGTCTTGCCATGGCATTCCGAGAGCCCGCATGTATGCGCTCAGCGCCTCGTCGCAGAACTCGAAGTAGTTGCCGAAGTAGACGTGCCCCTGCGAGTCGGTATCGCGAAACCGAACCTGCATCGTGTGAGTGAACGGAGATCCCACGGCACCCGATGATGTCTCGCGCGTACTCCGAGCGCCAGCGGATCAAACGGCGGACCGGGCCGGCCGCATGTCTCGAGAGGGCACGGGCTCCTCGCAGAGTGCCTTCACGGGGGATGGCTCTTCGGCCTTCCACACGCAGAGCTCCCCCGTCCTGTCCTGCCCGTCTGCGGTGGGGCGAATCCAGACAAACGTCTGCTCGCCGAGGCGAATCGTGCACTCGGGGTCCGCGAAAGCCTTGGACCAAAAACCGCCGTTGTAAAGCGTGACGGGCCCGACCTGCGTGCATTCAGGCTGATGGGTGTGCCCGAAGACGACCCGACGTGCGCCGGTGATCTTGTGGATGAGCTCAGCGAGCCGCTCGTCGAGCAGTGGCGTCTGGAACGCGGTGGGGCGAACCGACGACGCGTATGCGGCGTACGGGAGCATGAAGATGAGGAGCGGCACGAACACCCAAAGAGGGCTGATCGGCCACGCGATGTTGATGTGAAGCACCACCTGCCAGGCTAAGAACAGCGCGATCAGGAGAAAGAAAGCTCTGTCGAGCCATAGCTCGCGGGCGATGCGAAATGGGTTGTTGGTCGCCGAAGGCACGTGGAGTGCGTTGAGCTTCCGAACCATCGAGGGTGTCGCCTGAGCGCGGATCGCCACAGAGCGAACTTTGTCGTCGACCAGCAGCGGGTCGCGCATCGGCGGTAGCCAATGAGTGCGCAACGAGATCCAAAGCGTCGCGTACGCGCCCCAGAACCAGGTCCAGATGAGAAGGGGCTGAGTGCGAAGCATGTAGCGAAAGAAGAACCGCAGGTACGAGATCGCACTCATGATGTAGTTCTCGGACTGGTGCGGGTTGAAGTACCCCATTCCGTTCAACATGTATCGCGCCGCGAGGTCGCCGAACGGAATCCGCACCCGAGGCTTTCCGTGGACTTCGATCAGCGGGTCGATCGGGTCGCGGACCACGCAGTTGGGGTCGTACTGGTGACCGTGGCTGACGTATGTGTCGCCCCCGCTCAGGTAAAACCAATTGCAGAAGACGACCGGCTGTGCCTCTTCTTCGTCGCCGATGCCCGAAGGAATCGGCGCGCCCAGGGCGTCACACAGTATGCGCTGCACCGAGGGCCAGAAGAGCTCGACGTCGTGATTGCCGACGACGAAAATCGCGCGATGCCCGCGCGCGATGAAATCGCCCAAGGCCTGGAAGAAGCGAGGATGATCCCGGATGATGACCTGCATCTTGAACTGGCTTTGCCACTCTTCGCTGCCGAGCCCCCTCGCGCGCTCGAGCCAGTCGGGGTGCTTTTCCGTGGCGGGTACCGCAGTGACGGCATCGAAGTCGAAGATGTCACCGTTGAGAATGAGCTCGATGGGTCCGTCCGCTTTTTCCTCGATGTGATCGAGAAACGCGGCGAACTCCTCGTCGATGTAGAACTCGCGACGCTTGTACGCCATCCACAGCGGGCGGGCCTCATCGGGTTCATGCGCCTCGGTGAGGTGCATGTCTGACACGATGAAGGTATTGAGGCCGGGCTCCATGGGCTTACCACAATAGTGTCAGCCCTCCGCGCAATGCTCCAGTCTCGAGCATTGGCGACGCTTATTTGCCGCCGAATCCCCGGACTGTCTTGACGAGGCCCGCGACCACCTCCGGCTTTTCCACGAGATCGGGGTTGGCGGGCATAATCGGAGCCATGCCGACGGCGGCGCCGCCGTACATGATGATTTTTGTGAGGTGCTCATCGGTGACGGATGACTGCCACTCGTCGGACGTGAAGTCGCGAGGCTTGGGTTCTAGGGCGGCCGAACCAGCACCATCGCCCTTTCCACCAGCGCCGTGGCACACCGTGCAGCGGGTGCTGTAAATCGTTGCAGCCTCAGCGATGGGATCGGATGCCGGCTTCGGTTCCGGAGCGGCGACAGGCTTCGGCGCTGGACTGGGTTCCGCGGCCTTAGGCGCGGCTGGCGCCTCGTCCTTCGCCGTACATCCGACAACCGCAATCGCGAGACCGACCAGGATACTCGTGAGCTTCAAACGCATAAAACCCTCCTCAACGGTCGGGATCCTAGGAGCAGGGTCGGATCCGGCAACCCCGAAAAGGCAGAGTGCTGGTACCATCGCCCGCATGACACAGCTCGAAGGAAAGCGGGTGCTGATTACCGGCGGCGCCCAGGGCATTGGCCTCGAAATGGCGATCAAGTTCGGGGACCGCGGTACGCACGTCATTCTCGCGGACCTCAACCGACAAAAGGCGCTCGAATCGGCTGCCAACCTCGAGGGGCGTGGGATCACGTCTTCGTCGTACCAGGTCGACGTCACGAGCGAGGAGAGCATCGCAGCCCTGCGCGCGAAGATCGCGGCAGAGGTCGGCCCTATCGACATCCTCGTGAACAACGCCGGCGTCGTCTTCGGTGGACCGTTCTCGAAGACGCAGATGTCGTTTCACCGGAAGACATACGAGGTGAACGTCATGGGCGTCGTCTCCATGACGCACGCGTTCTTGGACGACCTCGTCGCACGGCCCGAGGCGCACCTCGTCCACATTGCGAGCGCTTCCGGACTGATCGGCCTCCCCTACGGATCGACCTACGCATCGAGCAAGTGGGCCGCGATCGGGTTCGGCGAGTCCATTCGCGCGGAGCTCAACCTGGAGGGCCACAAGCATGTCCAACACACGATCGTCTGCCCGAGCTACATCGGGACTGGGATGTTCGAGGGCGCCGAGGCTCCGAAGGCCACGAACATTCTCGAGCCGGAGGACCTCGCGGAGAAAGTCGTTCGCGCGGTCGAGCGTAACAAGGTTTACGTCCTCGAGCCCTTCATGGTGAAGCTCACGCCCGTACTCAAGGCGACGCTCCCGCTGCCGGTCTACGACGCCATGTCACACATCTTTGGCGCCGACACGTCCATGGCTCACTGGACTGGGCGCGAGCCGGACGGCGACGAACGGACCGACGAGGAGTCGCAAACACCGACGCATGCGGATCACCCCGAGGCCGAACAGTAGCGCGCCAGGAACATCTGGACGACTTCCCCGATGAGGCGGTCGCTTTGCTCCGGGTCCATCCGACCTTCGAGAAGCTGAGGCCAGAACAGCGCTCCGCTCGCGGTTGACCAAAAGAGGTCGGCGGCGAACTCCGTGTCGTCGATCTCGAGCTTCCCGGCGGCTTTCGCGTGCTCGAGCCACTGCACCAGCTTGTTCTCGTCGTCCGCTGCGCGCTCGATGGCCTCTCGCACGAGCTCGGGCTGCCTGATGAACACCCCGAGCACGACCCGCATGAGGCAGAGCGTGGCATCGTCTTCGGCCACGAGCGTCTTCACTCGGGCGAAGTCAGCGAGCTGGTGCTCCATGGGCCGTTCCGGGTCCCAATCCACCTGCCTTAGCGCGGCCACGTGCTCGAACAGCCGCTCCACGACCGCCTGAAAAAGCGCCTCTTTGCTGCCGAAGTGGTTGTAGACCGTCCGTTTGGAGGCTCCGGCGAGCTCGGCGATGCGGTCCATGCTGGTGCATTCGTAACCTTCATCACGAAACGCGGTGGTCGCGGCGTCCAAAATGATGTCGCGCTTGATGTTAAGCCTTGATTCTCTGAGTATTTCCATGGACTTACCTAAAAACTACACTGTGTAGTGCATTTTGGCCTTGACCCCTGCAAGACCGAAACTACACTGTGCAGTGTAATGGTTGGCGTCGAAACGGCAAGCCCTTAATCGACTCCGCCCTAGAGAGGAACGAACCCATGACATCGCTTCATCACACCCAAAAGAAGAGCTGGCTCCCGGGCGCCTTGGCGGCGGTCGTTGCGTTTGCGGTTTCCGCAGCACCGACGGTGTCGCTTGCCGCGGACGCTGATGCGGAGGCCAAGGCCGAGAACGCCGGCATCTTCACGGCGCAGGTCCCGAGCGATGGCTCGAACATCGCAGGCGGCCGAGCGGTCATCGTGGTCGAAAAGCCCATCGATGAGGTGCTTCCGGTCCTGCTCGACTACAACAACTACGTCGACTTCATGCCGAACTTCACTCGCTCGAAGGTGCTGGCGCAGCGCGGCAGCCGCGCGATGGTCTACATGGAGGTGAGCGTCGCCCGGGGGATGTACACACTCTACGGGCAGCTGAACCTGAAGGACCGTGAGGGCGAAAGCGGCACGCGCGTGGTCGAGGGCCGTCTCATCGATGGCAACATCAACGCGTTCAACGCGACGTTTACGCTCACCCCGGTGAGGGACGGGACCGCGACGGAGATCGACTTCAACATCTACGTCGACCCTGACCTTCCGCTTCCGTCGTCGGTGTTCAGCCGCGAGAACGAGCGAGCTGCCGGTCGTGCGGTTCGCGCCCTTCGCACACGTCTCGACACCGCAAACGGCGGCACCGTCTAACCAAACGAGGCTGCCGCAATGCCGCGCCCGAAGTGGATCACCAGACTGTTCGCTCCGGGCGTGGGCGTCGCCGCGCTCGCGTTTTCGCCGCCTCTCTTTGGCGCGTACTCGGCGTCGGGCGCGGCTCCCCGCGACGAACGCCTCGCAGCGATGAAGGCGTCGCCGAACTGGCAGGACGGCAAGTTCGTCAACACGCTTCCGCGCAGCGACATCGACCTCTTTCAGATTCTCAAGGGCCAGCTGAACGCGCCGAAGCGGACCGAACCGGAAGGTGCGCTTCCAGTCGTCGTCCGCACGAAGACCGAGTTCGAAGAGGCACCGGAGAGCGGCCTTCGCATCACTTGGCTTGGTCATTCGACCCTGCTCGTTGAAATCGACGGGTATCGCGTGCTCGTAGACCCGGTCTGGGGCGAACGCACCTCTCCGTTCGAGTCGATGGGGCCGAAGCGCTTTCACGCCCCTCCCCTGCCGCTCGAGGAGCTCCCGCCGCTCGACGCCGTGGTCATCTCACACGACCACTACGATCATCTCGATCACGAGACGATCATCGCGCTCGGCGATCGAGTTCCGTTGTACGCAGTGCCCCTCGGCGTCGGGGCTCACCTCGAGCACTGGGGCGTGCCGACCGAGCGCATCGAAGAGCGCGACTGGTGGGGAGAAATCTCCGTCGGCGACCTGAAGCTGGTGGCGACGCCGGCTCGACATGCATCGGGTCGCTCCCTCAGCATGTCCGACCAGGACACGACGCTTTGGTCGGGATGGGCCATCGTCGGTCCCTCCCACCGGGTGTACTACAGCGGCGACACGGCCATGTTCCCGGAGCTCGAGGATATCGGAACGCGTCTTGGTCCGTTCGACGCCACGATGATCGAGTGCGGCGCCTACAACCCGCTCTGGGTCGACGTGCACATGGGGCCAGAGCAGGCGGTCGTCGCCCATCAACTGGTTCGTGGGGAGGTCTTCATCCCGGTGCACTGGGGAACCTTCAACCTAGCGATGCACAACTGGACCGAACCGGTCGAGCGTGCGCTCGAAGCGGCCGACCGAACCGGGGTTGCGATGAGCACTCCGCGGCCGGGCGAGAGCATCGAACCGGGCAACGGCGCCAAGAGTTCTCGATGGTGGCCGGAGGTCCCCTGGACGACCGCCCAGCGGTCGCCGGTCATATCGACGAGCCTGAGCAAAGAACTTCAAGCGCGCATTCGCGCCGTGTGGGCGTCGAACACCGCGTCTATTCTGGGACAGAGTTTGAGGAGTCAACGATGAGCAAGCACAACTGGAGCGCAGAGCAGCTTCCCGAACAAACCGGCCGAGTCGCTATCGTAACCGGCGCGAACAGCGGCATTGGCTTTGAAACCGCCCGCGTTCTCGCCGGGAAAGGCGCGACCGTGGTCATGGCGTGTCGAAACCTCGACAAGGCTAACCCGAAAGCCGAAGAGATCCGCGCGAAGTACCCCGACGCACGCGTCGAGCTGATGGAGCTCGACCTGGCGAACCTCGAGTCCGTGCAGAGCTTCGCAAAGGCGTTCCGCGAAAGGCACTCGCGGCTCGATCTACTCATCAACAACGCGGGCATCATGGTGCCGCCCTACGGTCAAACCGCCCAAGGCTTCGAGACCCAGTTCGGGGTCAATCACCTAGGTCACTTCGCACTGACCGCGCAGCTGCTCGACATGGTGCTCGACACGCCCGGCTCGCGAATCGTCAACGTGAGCAGCATGGCCCACAAGTTCGGGAAGATTGACTTCTCGAACCTGAACTCCGAGAACGGCTACAACGCCCAGGCCGCCTACGGTCAAAGCAAGCTCGCCAACCTTCTGTTTACGTACGAGCTGCAGCGGCGCCTTGCAAAGGCGGGCAAGAAGACCCTCGCGGTCGCGGCCCACCCCGGCTGGACGGCCACCAATCTTCAGGACCACGCGAAGTCGGTGAAGTTCTTGAACCGATTTTTCGCGCAGGAGCCGCTGATGGGTGCGCTTCCGACGCTGTACGCGGCAGGCGAAAGAGACGTGAAGGGAGCAGAGTACTACGGCCCGAACGGCTTGTTGGAGATGAACGGCGCGCCCAAGCGCGTACGCTCCAACAAACGGTCGCACGACACGAACGTCGCCGAGCGCCTTTGGAACATCTCGGAAGACCTCACCGGGGTTCAGTTTCGAATCTAGCTGCGCTTTCGCACGACGAGCGTCTGCACGGCGCGGCCTACCGGACCCTCGGTGTCGCAGAGCTGAGCGTTCGCGATCCCGATTCCCCTCGGGTCCGCTCAGAAGGTGCGCGTTTCACCGATCTTCAGCAACCAGGCGCCCTCGTCGCCGAGCGTCGTCTGCGATGCGGCTGCCTTGAATCGCTTGGGAGGTTCGTCGAACGGCTCGTCGGAGAGCTTGAAGGTGCCGTAGTGCATCGCCACCGCGCGACTTGCGCCCAGATCCACCGCAGCCTGGACCGCTTCTTCGGGGTTCATATGGTGCCAGTGCATCATGGCCTGCGGCTCGTACGCGCCGATCGGGACTGCTGCCAGATCGAAGGGAGCAAGCGACCGACCGATCCGGCTGAATCCGTCGAAGTAGCCCGTGTCGCCCGAGAAGTAAAACCTGCGCTCCGGCCCGATCACCGCCCAGGACGACCAGAGCGCCTCGCGATCGTCGCTGAGGCCGCGCTTGCTCCAGTGCTGCGCGGGCAAACAATGGATCGTCACTCCCTCGTGCTCGACTGTGTCGCCCCAATCGAGCTCTTTCACGTTGGTGACGCCTTCACTCGCTAGGAGATCGGCGTTCTCGAGGGGAACGTAGAAAACGGTGTCTGGGTTTCGCCTTGCAAGCTCGATCAGCGTGGGCAAGTCGAGATGATCGTAGTGGTTGTGTGAGATGACCACGAAGTCGATCGGCGGGAGATCTTTCATGGCAACGCCCGGCGCCACTCGCCGCCTGGGCCCGGCGAACGACACCGGGCTCGCGGTTTCGGACCAGATCGGGTCGGTGAGGAATGTCACATGATCCATCTGCACGAGAAGTGTTGCGTGACCGATCCACGTCACCGTGGCGTCGCTGTGCTTGGCGTTCTCTCGCAGGTACGCGCCGTCGTTCTCGACGAATGCGACGGCGCCCGTCGGCTCCTCGAACGAGCCCAAGATCCGTCGAACGAAGAACGGTGCCCGAACCCAAAACCCGCCGTGCGACGAGTCGCCTTCAAAGTTGGCGAACTCCCCGTCAGGGCCCCGCGGTGCAGGGCCCAGCGAGTCGCTGTTCGGGGACGCCTCTGCGGCCGCGAAACCGACAGCCACGAGCATGGTCAATGCGACTCCGAAGGTTAGGATTCGCTCGCGCATCCCACCTAGTTTGGGGCGCGGGCACTACACCGTAAAGCCGCTTGACAGCCCTGGAAGTCACGCTATCACCGGCAGCCATTCCAGCGTAGCTCAGTTGGTAGAGCGGGCGACTGTTAATCGCTTGGTCGTAGGTTCGAGTCCTACCGCTGGAGCCAGTAAGCGCCCGCTGTCACTGCGCTTTTCAGTTTCGTGTCCCAGTTTGTCC
>CBFCWN010000053.1:0-27088 GCA_965601515.1 uncultured Myxococcales bacterium
CATGAGTGCATCGCTTTCGAGCTTTGTGGGCGTCGATCGCATGATCTTTCGACGCCTTTTCGACCTGGCGATGCCGATCGTCGGGTTGAACCTGATGGGCGTCATCACGCTCGCCGTCGATACGGCGATGTGCGGTCGGCTCATGAACGCCGAGGCCGCACTCACCGCACTCGGGTTCGCCACGCAGCTCCTGTTCTTGCTCATGGTGGCGATCATCGGCCTCACCGTCGGCACGGTCGCGTTCGTGGCCCGCGCGTGGGGCGCTCGGGAGGTCGACCGGGTCAATCACGTCCTGCAGCAGAGCACGCAGCTCACATACATCCTGTCCACCGTCGTCGCCGTCCTCGGCATCGCGTTCGCCGGGAACGCCATGGAGCTGCTGGGAGCCGAAGCCGAAGTGCGCGACCTCGGCGTCCGCTATCTCCGGCCGCTGTTCGGCCTCACCGTGTTCCTCTACTTGAACATGCTGTTCGCGGCTGCGCTTCGAGCGGTGGGCAACACCATTCTTCCGTTCCTGATCGCGCTCGTCAGCAACCTGCTGAACATCGTCTTGAACTACGGGCTCATCCTCGGACGGCTCGGACTGCCGCAGCTCGGCGTCGAAGGTGCCGCCTGGGGTACCGTCATCTCGCAGGCCGTCGCCGTCGCCATGATGGTGGGGATCCTCAGCAGAGATGTGGTCCCTGGCGTCCGCGCCCGCCTTGGCATCGTGCGGCTGGATATGCCGCTCGCCAAGGACCTGGTCCGCATCGGCGTCCCCGCAGCCCTCGACATGGTCGTCCTGAACATCGCCTTCCTCGCCATCATCGGCATGCTGGCTCGCGTCGCGCAGGTCGCCGTCGCCGCGCACGGAATCGGGCTTCGGATTCAGTCGCTAGCCTTCGTCCCGGGGCTCGGGGTCGGCCAGGCCATCGGCGCAATGGTCGGCAATGCACTTGGGGCAAGCAAAGAACCCGAGGCACGCCAGGTGGTGAGAAGCGGCATCATTCTCTCGACGGCGATCATGAGCAGCATCGGCCTCTCGATCATCGTCGGCGCCGTTCCGATCGTTTCGCTCTTCGACGTCGATCCGACGACCGAGCTCGGTCGCTACTCGATTCTTTGGATTCGCGTCTTGGGCTGGGGCATGCCGTTCGTTGGCGTTCAGGTCGCGCTGATGGGCATGTTGCGCGGCTCTGGCGCCACGAACACCAGCCTTCTCATCAACGTGATTGGGAGCATCTTCATTCAGGTTCCGCTCAGCTGGTTCCTCGGTTTCGTGCTCGACTGGGGCGCGCTTGGAATCTGGGTAGCGCTACCGCTCTCGTTCGGCCTCCGTATGTGCCTGAGCATCGCGGCCTACCGACACGGAGGATGGGCGCAGTCCGGGGCGACCATCTAGAGCTTGTCCGCTGAGCTCAGCTCAGACGGTCACGCGGGCGCGAAACGATTCCGCTTCGGCAAAGATACGCGCCTTTCGCTCCGCGGTCATGCGGTCGAGCGAACCCAACATCATCTTGCTGCGCGGGTTCTTACTGAAGACCGGTCGATTGTCGTCGACGAACGACCAGTAGAGCCCATCGACGATGTCGCACCACGGCCCTTTTCCGTAGTCGCTCATCTTTCGGAGATAGTTCGACCCGCAGATGTAGGGCTTCGTCGTGAACGCGCCGCCCTCGCTGAAGAGCGCCATCCCGTAGACGTTGGGCGCCATCACCCAGTCGGCCGAGTCGACGTACATCTCCATGAACCACCGGTACGCAACCTTCGGAGCGATCCGACAAAGAAGCATCATGTTGCCGACCACCATCAAACGCTCGATGTGGTGATTGTAACCCGTGGCGCCGGCCCTCTGAATCGCATCGTCTAGCGGAGGAATGCCGGTCGACCCGCGATACCAGTCGTCGGTTAGCCCCCGTTCATGTCCGAAGAAGTTCTGTTCCCAGTGGGTCTGAGGGAGCGTGTTCCAAGCTCCGCGTATGAACTCACGCCAACCGATGACCTGACGAACGAAACCTTCGAGCGAGTTGATCGGGACCTCGTGGGCCTCCGCGTACGAAAGCGCCTTTTCGAGCACGTAGTCTGGCGTCAGAAGACCCGTGTTGAGAAGGGGACTCAGAATGGAGTGGAATACCGTGCTGTGCTCCTCGCTCAGCGCGTCCTCGTAGTCTCCAAAGAGAGCGAAACGGTCGCGAAGGAACGACGTCAGCCAACGCTTCGCTTGGGCCTCGGTCGTTGGCAACCAAAAAGTGCTTCCATCTCCCGGGTGCTCCGGAAAAAACCGGTCGACGATCTCGACGAGGGTCTGCGTGTGTGCGGTCCACCTCGGCTTCGGGAGTGAGGGAGGCATCACGTCCTTCGGGAGCTTCTTTCGGTTTTCTTCGTCGTAGCTCCACTGTCCACCGAGCGGGCCTCCGTCGTCATCGAGGAGAACTCCGAGCTCTCGGCGCTGCCACTTGTAGAACTCGCCCATGAACAACCGCTTGTGGCTGGACCGGTAGCGCTCGAAGTCGCCGCGCGACGTGATGAACTTGGGGCTCGGTAGCACCTCTTGCTCGATTCCTTCACTCCGGCAGAGCGCTTGGAGCCTTGCTTCGAAGCGCGGCGACTCCGTTTCGAAGTGAACGAGCGTCTTGCACCGGTGGGCATCGAGATTAGCCGACAGCAGCTCGACGAACGTTCGCCCGCGTGAGTCGCCCAGCGGAACGTAGTCAACGGTGTAATCCGCCTCACGAAGCGCATCGGCCTTCGAACGCATGCCGCTCAGAATCAGAATCAGCTTGTGTCGGTGGGCCCGGTAACGTCGACACAGAGTCTCGCTTTCAGCCATGAACACGCGGTCTGGCCTTGCTCGTCGGAAGTGTCGGTTGGCAAACAGCTGATTGCCGAAAACAACCAGCAATCGGTCGTCGTGCGCAGCCATGGGGAGCTTATGGGGCCCCCGAAGGCGATGCCCACCGCGCTTCCGTTTGACCCTTTCGTCGTATTGGCGATTAATGAAGGTCGGGTGGGTCAAACGGGGGGTTCATGAAGGTTCTGTTCGGTTTCGTAGTGGCCGCAGCGTTGTCGTTTGCGGGTTGTGGCAGCGACGGCTGCAGTGGCAACGGTTGCGCGGGGAGCGGCGGTAGCAGCGGTTCCGGAGGTTCGGCGGGAAGCGGCGGTCGCGGCGCCGGAGGTTCACCCGGCTCGGCTGGGTCCCCAGGGACGGGCGGCGGCGGCGGCACGATCACCGCGATCGAGCTGCAGGTCGACGACTACATCCTGGGCCTCGAGCGTCCGTGGGACATCGGTTGGCTCCCGAACGGCACGGTCCTCGTCACCGAGCGGCCGGGCAACCTCAAAGTGTTCGTCGACGGGCCGGACGCCGCGCCGACGACGATTGCGATCCCGAACGTGCGCTCGACCGGTGGCGAAGGTGGGCTCCTTGGGCTCTCGGTGGATCCGGACTTCAGCTCCAATGGCTACGTCTATGTCTGCATGGCATCCGACGCCGGCAGCAGCACCGATGTTCGGGTACGGCGTCTGACGATGAGCCGACCCAGCGGCGACTCGATCGAGTCGAGCTCGGACATCGTCACGGGAATACCGCACAACGACGGCGCGCGTGGACGCCACAGCGGCTGCCGAATGGTGTTTGGACCGGACGGCTATCTCTGGGTGGGCACCGGGGATGCGGCGATTGGCAGCACCCCGCAGGATGACGATTCTCTCGGAGGCAAGGTGCTTCGCATCGACCGCGACGGAAACGCCGCGCCTGGGAATCCTGGCGGCCGACGCTGGTTTTCGAAGGGCCATCGAAACATTCAGGGGATGGCCTTCCGCTCGGACGGCATCGGCATGTCCGCGGAGCACGGACCCAACGTCGACGATGAGGTGAACCTGCTCGTCGAAGGCAACTTCGGCTGGGATCCGAATCTTCCCTACGGAGAGAACGTGCCCATGACGGACCTCACGAAGTTCCCCGACGCGGTCGAGGCCGCATGGGACACCGGTAACCCGACGCTCGCCCTTTGCGGCGCAACGTTCATCGAGGGCCGGCAGTGGGGCGACTGGGACGGTCGTTTGGCCGTCGCAACGCTCAAGGCGAACCATCTCCACGTCTACGACGTCGACGATGACGGGAACATCACCAACGACCAAATCTTCATCGAAGACCAAGGCCGGCTTCGCGCAGTCGCTCAGGGGCCCGACGGCCTCGTCTACATCACGACCGACCGCCGGGGTGACGGTGACCGGGTGCTTCGAGTCACGCCGATACCGGCAGACTAGTCCCTAGGCGCGCTCCGGCGCTTCGCACGGCGGGTTGCGAGGTCGAAGACGCGCTTGAAGCGCGCCGCGTCCTTCGAAACCGGTGCGCTCTGGTCTTTCGCGTTCCCGGACTCCGGGTAGAGCTGATACGCCGCGTTGAGCACCCGGTCGACGGCTTTGGGCGCCACGCCGTAGGCGAACTCGAACAGGTTGCCCACCGGAATCGCGACGCGCTTCGGTTTCCGGACGATTCCCTCGACGATGAGGTCGGCGGCCTGATCTGCGCTCCGCATTGGGAACGAACGATAGATGGTGGTCGACTCCATCATCGGGGTGCGAACGAGCGGCATGTAGATCGTCGTGACGGTGACCCCGTCCTTGAGCACCTCGACCGCCAACACGCGGCTGAACGCATCGAGCGCGGCTTTGCTCGCGATGTACGCGCCATACCTCGGAACGTTGATCTGAACCCCGATGGTGGATACGTTCAGAATCTGCCCGCTCTTCTGCGCCCGCATTCCAGGGAGGAATCCCATGATCAGTCGAACCGCGCCGAGGAAGTTGAGCGAGAGTGTCCTTTCGAAGTCGTGGACGCGCTCGTAGGACTTGGCGACGCTTCGACGAATGGACATCCCGGCGTTGTTGACGAGGATGTCGACCGCGCCGTGATCGGCGAGAACCGTATCGACGAGCCGCTGCGTGTCCTCCGCGCTCGACAAATCCGCCGGATACGCGAAGGCGACTCCCCCTCGCGCCTCGATGCTCTGCTTCATCGCCTCGAGCTTCTCGGCCGACCTCGCGACGAGAAGCACCTTCGCTCCGGCATCGGCGAGGCGATTGGCGAGCGCCTCACCGATTCCGCTGGAAGCGCCCGTGACGACCACGGCCCGACCGGAGACCCGCGAAGCGAGCGCATCGGGTGACGGGGCACTCACGAGTGAACCTCCGGAAGACGCCGCTCGGAGTCTGGCAGATCGAGCGCCAGCGTCCCTCCTGGGTTCAAGACGTTCCGCGGATCGAAGTGGCGTTTGAGCGCGCGCATGACGTCGAGCTCGTTGCTCCCAAGTTGTCCCTCGAGCCAGGGTGCGGTCATCTTTCCGATGCCGTGATGATGACTCATCGTGGCGCCAGACGCCTGGATGGCATCGAGAACTCCGCGGTGAAACTCGAGGAACTCGTCGCGCCCCATCTTTGCAATGAAGATGAAGTAGAGGTTCGCACCCTGCGGATAGCAGTGAGACATGTGCGTCATGCAGACTGTCCGCGGTCGACTCTTGATGACAGCACGCACATGTTCGTGAACGCGTGGAAGGTCTTCCCAGTTGGTCGCGCACTCGAGCGTGTCGATGAGAATGCCGTAGTCCTGAAGATCTTCTCGCATGTACGGGTCGGTGAATCGCCCGTGCTCCCACTTCTTCGTAATGAGGCCGGTCGTGTACAAGCCTCCGTGTTCGCGCGCGATCCGCCGAATGCTTCGTTTGACCGTCGCGGTGTACGAGCGGTCGCCGTCGACGGTGCCTAGCATCAGACAGCGCTCCCCTTTCTTGAAACCGCGTAAACTCACGAGTGCGTCGATCGATGTGCCTTCGACTCCGTAGAGCTTGAACGCGACGTCGGTTTCCTCAGGGTCCGAAAGTCGGAAGACCGAGGGACGGCCGATCTCGCTCTGCATCATTTCGCGAGCAGCCGCACACGCGCGATGCCAGTCGGGAAAGATGAAGCTGAAGCGTTCCGTGTTCTCGGGCCGGTAGCGAAACACCTTCAAGGTGACGGAGACGAGAATGCCGAAGGCTCCTTCGCTGCCGATCATCATCTGGTCCAGGTTCGGACCGGTCGCGTAGGCCGGAACGTCGACCGTGCGGATCGAGCCGACGGGCGTGACGTACTCCTGGCTGAGGACGAGATCTTCCGCTTTGCCGTAGTACGTGGAGTTCTGCCCCGCACCGCGCGTCACGACCCAACCGCCTGCGGAAGAGTACTCGAACGACTGAGGGAAATGACCACAGGTGTACGCGTGCGGAGCCCCGAAGCGGGCTTTGGCATCGTTGAGTGCAGCCTCGAGGTCGGGTCCGAGGATTCCGGGCTCTACGGTGACGGTCTGGTTGATCGAGTTGAGCGCGAGGACTCGGTTCATGTGGGTGCCAAGATGAACCGACACTCCGCCGCGCACGCACTCGGTGCCTCGGGTCACGCTCGAGCCCGCGCCGTACGTATAGAGAGGGATCGAATGCTCGTGACAGTAGGCGACGATCGCCTGGACGTCGTCTCGGTGCCGCGGATGAAGAACGAGATCGGGAAGATTCTCGATGTACCCTTCCCGCAGGCGAAGCGCGTCGATCATGGTCTTTCCGTACGAGACGCGAAGGCGGGCGTACGGATCGTCGGATACGTTTTCGTCCCCGAGGAGCTCACGAAAAAAGGTCTGGTGGTTGTCGCCGAGGGAGACGGGCGCGTCGATGTCGACCTCTTCCAAACCGAGGTTCTGGGGCGTCTCGAAGTAGGCGTCATCGAGGCCGAACGTGTCCTTCATCAGCGCGTATAGGCGCGCATTCGGGTGCTTGAAGCCGTCCGGCGCTCCCCACTTGAACGCCGAACGATACGACCTCTCTGGGAGTTTCCCCTCGAACCACCTCGGCGTGAACGAACCGTTGACCGACATTCTGCTGCTCCTCGTGCCGTCTACTGGACGATCGACGATAGCATGTCACGTGAAGGGCCATGAACGGGAAGAGCTTCGGGATCATCGCCGTCGTCGTGCTCACGATGGCGGCGTCTACCGCGTCCGCTCAAGGCGCGTGGTCCTCACCGCCACCGCCGAGCAGCTCGTATCCAAGCCGCCCGGTCGAACAGACGCCGACCCCGTCGCCTGCGAAGCAGCAAGCCATGCACCGTGGGTTTCAAGGCGCATTCAACATTGGCATCCCGCTCTGGCTCAACGTCGATCGCAACGTCGTGAGACCGGGCGCAGACCTCAACCTCTTCGGCGCGTACGACATGGGCTACGTTGCGTTCGGGTTGGGTGGCGGCGTCATGTGGACCCCGATCGACTTCGAGCGAGCCGGCATCAGCGGTATCGGCCGGCGTCCGCTCACACGGCTCTACCTTGCGCCCGAGCTGCGCGTTCAGATTCCCAACACGACGCCGATCATGCCGTACGTCGGCATCACCTTCGACGCGAACTGGTGGCGCATCGCACAGACCGACGTGGTCTGCGGTCAGTTCTACTGTCGACGGGTGGCCGTCTTCCTCTTCTCCCCTGGGTTCACGGCGAAGCTCGGCCTTGCCTTCCGCGTCCTTCAGGGAACTTACATCGACGTCGGCGTAAGGTACTCGTACACCGGTGCAGGGCAGTTCTTCAATCAGAGCGAGCAGTGGATCGCTCCGTATATCGGAATGCTCTTCCGCTAGTTAGACGTACTTCTTGAGCTCGAGCCGTGCGACCATGGCCCGGTGGACCTCGTCGGGCCCGTCGGCGATGCGAAGCGCGCGCGCCATTCCCATCAAGCGGGAGAGCTCGGGATCGGACATGCCCTCGCCGCCGTGGATTTGAATCGCCGCGTCGGTGACCGATTGGAGAACGTTCGGGGCGATCACTTTGATGGCCGAGATGTCGACGAGCGCGCCAAAGGTTCCGAGTGTGTCCAGTGCCCAGGCGGCCTTCATCGTGAGCAAGCGGGCCTGGTCGATCGCCATTCGAGAGTTCGCGATGATGTCGCGATTTCCACCGAGATTCGAAAGCGGTTTGCCGAAAGCGATGCGGTGTACGGCTCGCTCGCAGAGTCGCTGGAGCGCTCGCTCCGCCGCCCCGATTGCGCGCATGCAGTGATGAATTCGGCCTGGGCCGAGACGCCCTTGGGCGATTTCGAAGCCCCGTCCCGGCCCTGCGATGATGCTGCTCTTCGGAAGGCGAACGTCCTCGAACAGCACTTCGGCGTGACCATGAGGTTCGTCGAGGTGCCCGAATACGGGGAGCATCCGTAGGACCTTCACACCGGGAGCGTCTAGAGGACAGAGCACCATCGAGTGTCTTTCGTGCCTCCCGGCCTCCGGGTCGGTCACCCCCATGAAGATGAGGAACGCGCAGCGCGGGTCACCCGCGCCGCTGGTCCACCACTTCTGCCCGTTGAGCACGACCTCGTCGCCAACGACCTCGCAGGTGGCCTGCATGTTGGTCGCATCGCTCGATGCAACCGAGGGCTCGGTCATGGCAAAGCCCGAACGGATATCGCCGGCAAGCAGTGGGTCGAGCCATTGCTTCTTTTGCTCTTCGGAACCGTACTTGACCAGTACTTCCGCGTTGCCGGTATCGGGTGCGTTGCAGTTGAAGACTTCCGGAGCGAGAAAGCTGCGCCCGGTGATCTCTGCGATCGGCGCGTAGTCGCGGTTGTCGAGCCCGGCTCCGTACTCTTCGTCCGGCAGGAAGAGGTTCCAAAGGCCCAGCTCCTTTGCCTCGGCTTTCAGCTGCTCGATGACCGGTGGGATCTTCCACTCACGCCAATCGTCTGACCCGACGAGCTGGTCGAGATAAGTCTGCTCGCTCGGAACGATGCGTTCGTCCAGGAAACGCTGGACCTGCGCCATGACCTTCTGTGCGCGGTCAGAATGTTGAAAGTCCATAGATTGCGGTCATACCGCATGCCCCTGCCGAATTCACCCGGGAAGTGGGTTCGTCGGGTGCTACGTTTGGCCCCACAGACATCGAGCAACCATGGCAGCTCACACCAACCCGCTCATCGACGACAGCCTCGTCGACTTCCTTCTTTACTCCGTGCTGGACGCCGAGTCGCTCTGCGATCTCGACGGGTTCACGCAGCACAGCAAGGAGACCTTCGACATGTACATCGACAGCGTCCGCCGCTTCGCACGGCAGGACCTGCTTCCGACGTACAAGCCGATGGACGAGAACCCACCCGTGTTCAAGGACGGCCGAATCCACACGCATGAATCGCTGCCCGCGATGTACGACGCGATGGTGGAGCTCGGGGTTCTCAGCGCTTCTCGACCGGAAGAGGTGGGTGGGCAGCAAATGCCGCTTCTCATTCACGCGCTCGCCACCTCGTACCTGATGGCCGCAAACCTAGGTGCGTACGGCTTCGTCGGTCTTACGAACGGAGCTGCCCACCTCATCGAGGCCTTCGGAAGCGACGAGCTCAAAGAGCGCTTCATGAGCAAGATGTACGAAGGCGAGTGGACGGGCACCATGGCGCTCACCGAGCCACACGCGGGCAGCAGTCTCGGAGACATCACCACGACTGCAAAGCCCACCGACGAGGGCCACTACCTCATCAAGGGCAGCAAGATCTTCATCTCGGGTGCCGACCATCAGATCAACGACAACGTCGTGAATCTGACGCTTGCGCGAATCGAAGGTGCGCCGAGCGGGACGAAGGGCATCTCGCTGTTTGCGATTCCTCGCCTTCGCGAAGAGGACGGGAAGCTCGTTTCGAACGACGTCACCGTCGCGGGCCTCATCCACAAGATTGGATGGAAGGGGCTTCCGAGCCTCGCTCTCGAGTTCGGCGATGAGGGTGATTGCCGCGGATGGCTAGTGGGCGAGCCCAATCAGGGCCTTCGCTACATGTTCCAGATGATGAACGAGGCCAGGCTGATGGTGGGCATGAACGCCGCGTCCACCGCGTCAGCCGCGTACTACGAGTCGCTCGGATACGCGCTCGACCGGCGCCAAGGTCGCGAGCTCGGCGGCAGAGGCGGGGAAATGGTGCCTATCGTGCAGCACGCCGACGTCCGTCGAATGTTGCTCCGGCAAAAGGCGATCGTCGAAGGAAGCCTCGCGCTGCTGGCAACCGCCGCACGCTACGCCGACGTTGCGGCGCACGGTGCGACCGAAGAGGTACGGGAGCGGTCGGAGCTCTTGCTCGATTTGCTGACGCCGGTCGCGAAGACGTTTCCGGCGGAGAAGGGCTTCGAAGCGAACACGCTCGCGATTCAAATCCTTGGAGGCTACGGGTACACGAGCGAGTACCTCCCCGAAGCGTACATGCGCGATCAGAAGCTCAACACGCTCCACGAGGGAACGAGCGGGATCCAGAGCATGGACCTGCTCGGTCGAAAGGTGATGGCGAAGGGCGGCGCATCGCTTCGCGCACTTGCGGAAGACATCGCCGCGACGATCGGCCGCGCGCGAGAGGCTGGCGTCGATACAGGCCTCTGCGATGCGATGGAAACCGCGGTCGGAACCGTCGGCACGATTACCATGGAGCTCGGGCAGCGCGGCATGTCGGGCGATGCGAACGGAATGCTCGGCCACAGCTACGACTACCTCGACATGTTTGCCACGCTGGTGATCGGCTGGCAGTGGCTCAACATGGCTGCGGCCGCTCGGTCGGCGCCTATTTCTGACGACCGAAAGTCCGCGATTGACGCTGCGGCCCGCTACTGGATCCGCACCGAGGTTCCACGTATCGACGTTCTCGCCGAGCTCTGTCGTACGAACGAGAGCTCCTACATCGACGCCAAGCCCGAGTGGTTCTGAGGTTCGTCAGCGCGCCTTCTTGCGCGCGATCTTCTGGCGGCAGACTTTGTGGATGAGGCGCAGCTCCTCGATCTTTTGGTCGATTTGCTGTTTCTTGGCCTCGAGCTCGGCGATCATTTCTGCGCTCTTCGCTGCGGATAGCTCGAGCTGCTTGATGCGGCCCTCCCCGTGTCGCCCGTAGAGGTCGAGGTAGTCGCGGGTTTCTTCGAGAGTGTAGCCGAGTGACTTCGCGCGCACGATGATGTGAAGCCGAGCGCGGTCGCGACGGGAGTAAATGCGAGCGCCGTTGAGTCTCTTTGGGGAAAGAAGCCCCTTCGACTCGTAGAAGCGAATCGCTCGATGTGTGATGCCGAACTCGTCCGAGAGATCGGAAATCGAAAAGAAGTCCGGGGCTTCGGATTCGCCGTGCGCGTCGACGAACTCTCGAGCTGCGTCTTTGCGAGGGGCGGCTACCATCGAGGTGACAATAGCGCAGCAAACTTGCTGCTACAACAGCTGACTTACGCAGCTATGATTTACTTGACGTATACGTAAACCTGGCCTAGCAAACCGGGCACGAAGGAGGATACGGCGATGGACAAGGCGATCATCACCTGCGCGCTCAATGGCGTGCTGACCAACCCGAAGCAGCACCCGGTGCCGGTGACACCGGAGGAGATGGCGGCATCGGCGCGTGACGCATACAACGCGGGCGCATCCATCGTGCACATCCACTTTCGACGACAGGAACCGGGGATGGGGCATTTCCCCTCATGGGATCCGGAAGTCGCGGGCGCGGCATCCGACGCGATCCGGGAAGCGTGTCCGGGCATCATCATCAACCAGACTACCGGTGTCATGGACGACGACGTGTCTGGCCCTGTCGCATGCCTGCATCGGTTGAAGCCGGAAATCGCCGCGTGCAACGCCGGAAGCCTGAACTACCTCAAGCTGAAGAAGGACGGAAACTGGGCATGGCCGCCAATGGTGTTCCTCAACAGCGTCGAGAAGGTCCAAAAGATGATCGACGCGATGAACGAAACGAACACACTGCCCGAGATGGAGTGCTTCGACGTGGGGATCGTTCGTTCGGTAGGCCTCTACCTGCAGGCCGGCATGGCCAAGGAGGTGCACTACAACTTCGTGATGGGAGTGGCGTCGGGAATGCCGTGCGACCCGGAGCTCTTGCCGTTCCTGCTCAAGTACAAGCATGGCGACGCACACTGGCAGGCAACACTCATCGGCCGCAGCGAGATTTGGGAGACCCATCAGAAAGCCGCCGATCTCGGCGGGATGCTACGAACCGGGGTCGAAGACACCTTCTATCTTCCAAACGGCGACAAGACGACGGGCAACGGGCCACTGATCGAGGCGCTTTCCAAGTGTGCGCGCAATGCGGGCCGCGAGGTAGCGACTCCGGAAGAGGCTCGTGCGATGCTTGGCTTCAACTGAGGAGGCGCAATGGCCAACAAGGTATACGCGAACGCGGATGACGCCCTCTCGGGGCTGCTGAGCGACGGAATGATGCTCATGTCGGGCGGCTTCGGACTGTGCGGCATCCCCGAAGCCTTGATCGCCGCCGTCGCGAAAGCCGGGGTGAAAGACCTCACCGTCGTGTCGAACAACGCAGGCGTAGACGGCATCGGGCTTGGGGTGATGCTCGAGACGAGGCAGATCAAGAAGATGATCTCGTCGTACGTCGGCGAGAACAAGCTCTTCGCCAAGCAGTTCCTCGACGGAGACCTCACCGTGGAGTTCAATCCACAGGGGACGCTCGCAGAGCGAATTCGCGCCGGAGGCGCAGGGATTCCCGCGTTCTACACGAAAACAGGAGTGGGCACTCAGGTCGCGGAAGGCAAGGAGGTCCGCGAGTTCGACGGGGAGACGTACGTCATGGAGCGAGGCCTGTTCGCCGACGTCTCCATCGTTCACGCGTGGAAAGGCGACACCGAAGGGAACCTGATCTACCGGAAGACCGCGCGAAACTTCAATCCGATGATGGCGACGGCTGCGCGGGTCACGGTGGCCGAGGTGGAGGAGCTCGTCGACCCGGGCGAGCTCGACCCCGACCACATCATGACGCCCGGCATTTACGTACACCGCATCGTCCATTTTTCGAATCCGTCGAAGCACATCGAACAGAGGACGACGCGCCCGCGTCCGTAAGGAGTAAACGATGGCTTGGACCCGAGACCAAATGGCTGCGCGCGCTGCAAGAGAGCTGCGTGACGGCTTCTACGTCAACCTCGGCATCGGCATTCCGACGCTGGTATCGAACTACATCCCCGAAGGCGTGAGCGTCATCCTGCAGAGCGAGAATGGAATGCTTGGCATGGGGCCGTTTCCGTATGAGGGCGAAGAAGACGCCGACCTCATCAACGCGGGCAAGCAGACCGTCACCGCCCTACCCACCACCAGCTTCTTTTCGAGTGCCGAATCGTTCGCCATGATTCGCGGCGGCCACATCAACCTATCGATCCTCGGTGCCATGCAGGTGGCGGAGAACGGCGACCTCGCCAACTGGATGATCCCAGGCAAGATGGTGAAAGGCATGGGCGGCGCGATGGACCTCGTCGCGGGCGTGCCTCGGGTCGTGGTCGTCATGGAGCACACCGCCAAGGGGAAACCGAAGCTTTTGAAGGAATGCACGTTGCCCCTCACCGGGACTCGAGTCGTCGACCTCATCATCACCGACCTCGGCGTGTTCGAGATTGACAAGAAGGGCAGCGGAGGAATGACGCTCGTCGAGCTCGCCGACGGAGTCACACTCGACGACATCGCTACGAACACCGAAGCGTCGTACAGCGTGGCGGCCCATCTGACGTGAACGGACCGAGCGCGGCGATTTGACGGACGGGTGAACCGCCCCCCAACCCGCTCGAGAATGGCGCGGACCTGACCAGCAAGTGTTAGAACCCCGGCATGAGACGTCGCGTACTGTGGGTTCTAGGCATCGTGTTCGTCGCAGCAATCGCCGGTGCATACCTCGGCGCCGATCGTGAATCGCTCGCGCTCGACGATGCGCTGCGGAAATCTCGAGGCGGAGAGTACGTCCAGCTCGGCGACGGGGTCACCCACTACGAGCTCACGGGGCCAGAAGATGGGCCCGTGGTGCTCTTGATCCACGGGGGAACGATTCCGCACTTCGCATGGGATGCGCAGGTCCCCGCCCTCGTCGACGCCGGGTTTCGGGTGCTGCGATACACCCAGTTCGGGCGCGGGTACTCGGACCGGCCGGACGCGACCTACGAACGGGAGCTCTACCAAAGGCAGCTTCGCGAGCTCCTCGATGCCCTCGACATCGAAGGCCGTGTGAACGTCGTGGGCATGTCGTTCGGAGCAGCGACGGCCGCAACGTTCGCGAAGGAAAACCCAGCCAGGGTCGACAAGGTCGCGTTCATCGCACCGGTCGTCGACTACTCAAAGGGCCGAGCGCTCTTCGCGCTGGTAAAGGTTCCTCTCCTCGGCGATTGGTTCGTTCGCGTGTTCGGGGTCCCGAAAGCGGTCGCACGAGCCACCGGCTTCTTCGACGAAGCCAATGCGCCTCCGAGCTATGCCGAGCAGTTCGACGAGCAGACGCGAATCGAGGGATTCGAGCGCGCCCTACTCTCGTTCTCCCGTTCGGACGCGCTGACGAGCTACCACGACACGTACGCCGCGCTCGGCGATCGACCGATGCTTCTGATCTGGGGAGCGCAGGACGAAGAGATCCCGCGCGCTCACGTCGACTTCCTCCGAGATACGCTCGACAACGTGACGTACGTCGAGTTTCCCGACGCCGGGCATGGGGTCAGCGTCGAACGCTCAGACGCGATCAACGCCAGGCTGCGTGAGTTCTTGGGAACCGCAACGCCCGGCGCGGACGTCAGGCCATGATGTCCTGCGCGGCCGGGGTCTTCTGGAACATCGACGTAGTGAAGGGGCACTCCGACCGCACCTTGTACCCGCACCGACGACACCAAGCGACCATGGTCTCGAAAAAATGGCGGCCGCCCTCGTGTCCCCGCAAGGACGTATCGACTACGGTATGCTCGATCACAATTACGGATTCGTCCTCGCGCCGAAAACGCATGTGCCCGAGCTCGTTGCCGGCGCGATCGATGAGCCGGAGCTTGCTCGAGGTCGGCGTCTCCTCCGCCTCGACCCGCAAACTAATGCGCTTTACTCGCTCTTCCGTCACCGCCGCTCTCTCGTCGACGCCCTTCCGGACGCAGCGATGTATTGTAAACCCATTCTGGGCTTTGGGCCTCCGAAAACCGCCCTGGGCGGCTACATGGTGCTGCGGATGACCTCGAGCAGCTTTACGCCCTCAGCCCCCATCTCCTTGGCGATCTTGTCCGGAATCCCCTTTTGCCTGGCCTTGAACGCGGCAAGCTCCTCGGCGCTCGGCTCGTAGATCTCGTACCCGTAGTTGGCGAGGTTCTTGAGAAGCACGGGCTCGATCTGACGAACCTGCTTGCGGCCCCACGTCACCAGCTCGGGGTCGACCGTGGTGATCGTCGTCTGAATGTCTTTCGGAAGCTTATCGAACCACTTCTTCGAATAGACGAGGATCGCCGGCTGATAGCTGTGTCGACTGAGGAAGATGTGTCGCTCTCCCTCGTCGAGGCCCTGATACCAACTCCCTGCCATCGCGAAAAGCGGCGTGTTGTCGAATCCGTCGACGACCCCGGTCTGAACGCTCATCAGCGTGTTGCCCACGTCGATCGGAACCGGTGTAGCGCCAAACGCCTCGTAGGTTTCGACGTGCGCAAGCGACTCCTGCGAGCGAAAGCGGACGCCCTTCATGTCGTCGGGGGTTCGTATCTTCTTCTTGCTGAAGTACGACCGGTAGCCGTTCTCCGCCCAGATGCCGAAGACCAGGCCTCGCTTTTCGAGAATCTTCTTGACGCGGTTCGTAACCGCGGGCGTGTCGAGGGCTTTGTCGGCGGCGGCGAAATCAGGAAATACGTACGGCGCCTCGATCACGTTGGCCTCTCGAACGATGGAGCTCATTCCACCGACGGACCCGGCGAACGCCTGCATGCTGCCCATTTGCGTCCGGCGTGCGAGGGAGCGCTCGTTCGCCTGCCCAAGGCGTAGCTTGACCTTCAACCGTCCGTTGGTCGCCTCTTGTACTTCCTTCTTGTAGCGCGTCAGCTGGTTCGCCCATGGGCTGCCCTTTGGCGCAACGGTCCCAAGCTCCATCAAGAACTCGGGCTCGTCGGCAATGGCGGGGCCGACAACGGCGAGGGACAAAGCAAGGAGGGCTGCGAAAAAAGATACGATCTTGGTCATGGGGGCTCCTGAGGGGTCAGGACCTTATCCGAAATCTTTCGGTCCGTCCGCTCCAAAACCCACGCGATGCTTGCAAGTGTAGCCCGTCTCCGTACCCTCGGTGGCATGAGTAACAGCGTTGAGGGTTCATGCGTCTGCGGCGCGGTGAGCTACGAGATCGAGCGGCCGTACAGAGGCTTCCAGTACTGTCACTGCAGTCGGTGCAGGAAGAAGAGCGGCTCAGCGTTTCTGTCGAACATCTTCGTGCCGGTCGACCAGTTTCGGTGGATACGGGGCGAAGACCAGGTCAAACGGTTCGAGCTCCCCGAGGCAAAGTACTGGAGCACCGCGTTTTGCACGACTTGCGGCTCTGCGGTCCCGTGGCTGACCCGGAACGGAAAAGTCATGGTCGTCGGCGCCGGCGGTCTCGACGGAGACCCGGGAGAGCGACCGAGCTTCAGCGTGTTTTACGGCTCTCGACCCGACTGGTACACCCACGTGTCCGATCTCGACACCCACGAGACGCTCCCGGGGCGTTGATGTATCCTCCACAGGTGCACTGGGAAACGGAGCCATGCGTCCCCTGATCCTTTGGATGCTCCTTGCGCTCGTCGCCTGCAGCTCTTCGGGCAGCGACCCGATCGATCCGGTCGCCGAGGAGTATTGCACTGTCGCAGGGTGCTCCGACTTCAACAACTGCGAGCGGTTGATCACCGACACCATCGAGGTGTTCTGCACGGACGAAACGAGCGCGTACTACGCGTGTGTGGCCAATAGCGACTGCGACGTAACCGCGTGCGAAGCCGAATGGGAGGAGCGAACCGTGTGCACAGGACAAGCAGCTAGCGACGCGGTGCGGGATCGCATCGCGAACCTCGCACCAGCGGCCAACCTCGGCCATCGCGGCATCGGTCCTACCGCACCGGGCAATCCCTACCCCGAGAACTCCATCCTGGCCTTTCTTGCGGCGATCAACGAGGGCGCCGATGGCGTCGAGCTCGATGCGCGTCTGACCTCGGATGGGCAGGTCATCGTGATGCACGACGATACGCTCGACCGGACGACGGACTGCACCGGCTGTGTGAGTGCGATGACGTTCGACGAAGTTCGCGCGTGCCGCTTGTTGGACGGCGACGGAAACCCGACCGACCAGAGTCCTCCGGACCTGCTCGAAGTGTACGCGGCGGTCTTCGGAAACTCTCTCGTCAACATCGAGCTGAAGGTCAACGGCGATTCGTGTGCGACGCCGGAGACGGGAGCCGAGCCCCTCGTGCGGAAGGTGCTCGAGCAAGTAATCGCTTTGAATGTCGCAGGGCGAACACTCTTCTCGTCGTTCGACGAGGAAATCGTAGAGCTGGTGAAGACGATACGGAGCGGGTTCTACTCTGCTCTCGTGTCGGACGACCCCGGTGAAGCGCTGATCGAGCGCGCGCTCGAGCTCCAGCAGGACGCGATCCACCCGAACACGAGCATCACCGAGGCAACGGTGCAGGCTGCGCTCGAGGCCGGCCTTCAGGTGAACGTGTTCGGGGCGAACACGGCCGAGGAAATGCAGGCGCAGATCGACAACGGGGTGACCGGGATCATCACCGACGAGCCTGGCATTCTCGCCGACCTGATCGCAACCGAGCCTTAGGCCTCGATCCAGTCGACCGTCGTGTCCCAGAGACGGCTCGCGACCTCGGCGTTCTCGGAATCCTCGCTTGGCGCGATGGGCTCGCACTCCTGATAGTAGAGACCGCCGCACAGCCCAGGTCGGGAAGCGCAATGAACCTGTGTCTGTGCGCCTTCCAAAGGCGATTTCAGGAAGAACGACTCGATCGGAATGAGAGCGTTTCGGAGCTTCATCAGCCTTGGGATGTCCTCGAGGCCTCGTGCAGCAACGTTTGTACACACCGAGCCCGGATGAAGGCTGTACGCGCGAAGTCCGGCTTCTCCGTGGCGTCGCTCAAGCTCGTTCGCCATGTGCACGAGGGCGAGCTTGGAGTTGCCATAGGCATTCCACGAGCTGTATTTGCGAGTCGCCCCAAACAGATCGGCGTTCGCGCCGCGTTCGTGAAGATGCGACGACACGTTGACGACGCGCGCGTCGCCCGTGGTCTGGGCGCGGCCGAGGAGCACCGGGAGAAGCTGGTGCGTGAGGTGGGCGGTCCCGAGATAGTTGATGCGCCAATGCGTCTCGAACCCGTCGCTCGTGAGCTTCGGCTCTTTCCAGCGCGACACTAGGTCGAGGTGGACGCCCGCGTTGTTCACCAGGACGTCGATGTTGGGGTGTGTCGAGCGAACCCAGCCCACGAATTCCGCGACCGATTCGCGATGGGCGAGATCGAGCGGGTGGCCGTCGATGGAAGGGGTTTCAGCACCGAGCAACCGTTTGAGTGCCGACACGACCGGGCCGGTATCCGCACGGACCGTCACGATCACCGTCGCGCCCCATGACGCAAGGACTCTGGCGGTCTCAAAGCCAAGAGAGCCGAGGGCTGCGCCGGTCACGATGGCGGTCTTTCCGTAGAGGCTCACCGGCTCTGCGAAGACCGTCTTGACGAGACGGTTTCGGACCGCGCTTCTCAGGTTTCCTGCCTGGAGATTTAGGTCTAGGTGCGTCTGCATGCTTCTCAATCGCGGCGGCGCGCCGTGTTTGCGGAGACCATGATGGCCGACGATCGCGACTTTGTCATCGGCGTCGTCGCTAAGCGAATGCTTCCAAATCCCTCGCCAAGCCCAGCGAGATCTCATAGCCTCGCGCCATGGCGTCTGGTTCCACGAAAGCGATTCTCGCGGCGATGTTTGCCAACATGGGCATCGCGATTGCCAAGTTCGTCGCGTACGTCTTTACGTCGTCGAGCTCCATGCTCGCTGAAGCGATTCATTCCGTCGCGGACACGTCCAATCAAGCCCTACTGCTGCTCGGCAGCAAGAGGGCGACGAAACGTGCGACTTCGGCGCACCCGTTCGGGTACGGCCGAGAGCGCTACTTCTGGTCGTTTATCGTGGCTCTGGTGTTGTTCACGCTCGGCGGCGTGTTCGCCATCTACGAGGGAGTACACAAGCTCTCTGACACCACGCACGGCCTGTCCAACGTGCAGTGGGCAATCGGCGTGCTCGTCTTGGGGATCTTCCTCGAGGGGTACTCGTTCCGGACCGCGGTCGTCGAATCTCGTCCGCTCAAAGGGAGAAGCTCCTGGTGGGAGTTCATCCGGTATTCACGAAGCCCCGAGCTGCCGGTCGTGCTTCTCGAAGACCTGGGCGCACTGACCGGACTCGTGCTCGCGCTAGTTGGAGTATCAGCCGCGGCGATTACGGGGGATTCACGATGGGATGCGTACGGCACCATCTCGATTGGCGTACTGCTCGTCATCATCGCCACCGTGCTGGTGTTCGAGATGAAGAGCCTTCTGATCGGCGAGTCCGCATGGTTTCCTGTGCAGCGAAAGATCATCACCGCGCTCCTGCGAACCGAGGGAATCGAAGACATTCTCGACTTTCGAACACAGCACGTGGGGCCCGATCAGCTGCTCGTGGCCGCCGAGGTGAAGGTGACGCCGACGCTCGACGCGCAGGGAGTCGCACTCACCATCGACAAGGCCGAAGCTCGTATTCGAGAGGTCGTTCCGATCGCGACGATGATCTACATCGAGCCCGAAGCCGACGAAGTATCGTGAGCCCGCGGCAAATTCCAAACGCGATCTGCGTCGTTCGAATCATCCTGGTCATTCCGATCGTCCGGTATCTGCTCGAGGAGCGGTACGGACTTGCGTTGGTGCTGATCCTGATCGCGGGCCTTTCCGACGCGCTCGACGGCTACCTGGCGCGGCGCTTCGACTGGCGAACTCGTCTTGGCGGCCTGCTCGACCCGGCAGCCGACAAGCTCCTCATGTTCTCGGTCTTCGTAACGTTGACCTGGCTGGGCTGGGTGCCGGTCTGGTTCACGGCGATCGTTGTCGGCCGAGACATCGTCATCATCCTCGGCACGCTCGTGTACCATCTGCTGGTCGCTCCCGTGCACGGTGAGCCGACACGGGCGAGCAAGCTGAACACCGTGCTTCAAATCGCGTTTCTCTTGCTGACCGTCAATCACGCGTGGATGGGGTGGCCACCCCGGAGTTGGCTCAACGTCCTTGCCACGGCGATCCTCGTCACCATCGGCATCAGCATCATTCAGTACGTGAGCACGGGCCTAAGCCGGCTCCGCGAGTCCCGACAGGCGGGCTAGGACCCCAACGGGCGTTCGTCCCGACGGTGTGGAAGACTGCGGTGAGGACGAGACGCGGAGGTGAGTCGCGCTTAGGATCAGAGGGGCTTCGCAGCCTCGAAGCTGCCTTGCATGTGTTCCATCCACATCGACATCAGTGCACGCTTTGGAAGGCCGAGCGTTCGAAGCGCATCCGCGATCGGGTGTGTACCAAGAATGAGATCCGCGCCCCCGAGTCGAACGCCAAGCCCGTCTGCCGCCGACACGAAAGGCGTCTCGTGCAACACGCCGTCGATGTAGCTGAACGTCGTCAATGTTTGTTCCGGGAACTTCTTCGTCCCGCCCTTCGGAAGACTCAGTTCCAGCACCTTCTGGCCGTCCTTGATCCACTGGCAGCGTGCCCGGTCACCGGTCGCGCTGAAGTCGACCTGGTCGACCGTCTTCGGGAAGCCCCAGATCTTCCGTCCGGCCTCGCAGGTGAACTCCTGGTTCACCGGAAGATGAAGAATGTGGGTCGGCAGCGTCCCGCGCATCATGTCGACGGCGGTTCCGAGGAAAGGCACGCTCGGGCGCTCGCCGCGTCGGCGAACGAACAGCGCGATCGAGACTTCGTTGTAATCGCCGAGGTCGTTGTCGCGATAGTCGATGCACGCGATGCTCAGCAGCCCGCGGCCCGGGAGCATTTCCGCCACCTCGAGCTCGGGTCCGGGAAGGAGTGCCTGCGCGGCGCGGGTCGGGACCAGCCAGGTGGCCGTGGCCGATTGAGCATCGCGGACGATACAGGGAAGCTCGACCGCGCGGCCCTGGATTTGATAGGCAAGAGGTCGAGACTCGCTTGAGATGGCCGTTTCCACGGGCGGAGTATACGCGCGAACGAGGGCTTGACGCCGAGACATCAATTCGTATTTAGACGAAATACGAATGCCTGACTGCCCGCCCGACGAAACCAACGCAAGGAAGGCCCTGACGGACCTCGATGCCGAAGGCGATCTTGCGAAGCTCGCCAAGGCGCTGGGTCATCCCGCGCGCGTGCACATCCTGAGGCTCCTGCTCGCGAAAGACACCTGCGTGGCCGGGGAGCTTTCAGACGAGCTGCCGCTGGCGGCGTCGACCGTGTCGCAGCACCTGAAGCTCCTCAAGGAGTCGGGCCTGATCAAGGGCGAGGTCGACGGGCCGCGGCGCTGCTACTGCGTCGACCGAGCCGTCCTGGCCCATCTCAAGGCTCTCGTGGAGGGGTTGTAGTGGAACGTCGTCTGTCTTTTCTCGATCGGTACCTGACGCTTTGGATCTTCGCCGCGATGGCACTCGGAGTCGGGCTTGGCTACTTCGTCCCTGGCTTCGCGAGCGCGCTCGACTCGATGAGCGTCGGTACGACGTCGATCCCCATCGCGGTCGGTTTGATTCTCATGATGTACCCGCCGCTCGCGAAGGTTCGCTACGAGGAGATGGGGCGCATCTTCGTCAACAAGAAGGTGCTGGCCCTTTCCCTGATTCAGAACTGGATCATCGGACCTCTCCTGATGTTCGTCCTCGCGGTGACGCTGCTTCCGGACAAGCCGGAATACATGGTCGGCCTCATCCTGATCGGCCTCGCACGCTGCATCGCCATGGTGATCGTGTGGAACGATCTCGCGTGCGGAGACCGCGAGTACGCGGCCGGCCTCGTCGCGTTCAACTCCGTCTTCCAGATTCTGTTCTTCTCGGTGTACGCGTGGTTCTTCATCACGTGGCTACCCGGTAAGCTCGGCCTGGGAAGCGCGGTCGTCGACATCACGATCGGTGAGATCGCAAAGAGCGTTGCGATCTACCTCGGCATCCCATTCGCGCTTGGCTTTCTCACTCGCTGGACCCTGATCAAGGCCAAAGGCCGCGAGTGGTACGACGAGTCGTTCGCCCCGCGCATCGGTCCGATCACCCTCGTCGCATTGCTCTTCACGATCGTGGTCATGTTCTCGCTCAAGGGCGACATGATCGTACAGCTGCCCCTCGACGTCGTCCGGGTCGCCATCCCGCTTCTGATCTACTTCGTCGCGATGTTCTTCGTGTCCTTCTGGCTGTCGAAGCTCGCTGGCGCGAACTACGAAGAGTCCGCGACGCTGTCGTTCACGGCGGCATCGAACAACTTCGAGCTCGCGATCGCCGTCGCCGTCGCGACGTTTGGGATCCACAGCGGCGCTGCGTTCGCCGCTGTCATCGGGCCGCTAGTCGAGGTTCCCGTCCTGATCGCGCTCGTGGGGGTCTCGCTCCGAATCCGCGACAAGTACTTCGCCAGGCCGAGCGTGGTACAAGCATAGCCGCATGAGCGACAGCCAAGCCAAGGTCGCCGTCGTCACCGGCGCGAGCCGCGGCGTCGGCAAAGGAATCGCAATCGCCCTCGGCGCGGCGGGAGCCGCCGTGTACGTCACGGGCCGCACCGCCGCCGACGCCAAGCCCCATCCGCTCGGCGGAAGCGTCCAACAGACGGCAGAGGCGGTGAGCGCAGCCGGCGGCCGAGGTGTCGCCGTCAGCTGCGACCACTCGAACGATGACGATGTCCGAGGACTCTTCGAGCGCATCGATCGCGACGAGGGCAGGCTCGACATCCTCGTCAACAACGCGACCGCGATTCCTCGTGAGCTCGCCAAACCAGGGCCGTTCTGGGAGAAGTCACTCGACCTGCTCCAGCTTTTGGACGTCGGGCAGCGCTCGCACTACGTAGCGAGTTACTTCGCCGCACCTCTGCTGATTCGTACGGGGGGAGGCCTCATCGCGTTCACATCGAGCTACGGTGGGCGCATCTACATGCACGGCCCCGCGTACGGCGCGGGAAAGGCCGGCATCGACAAGATGGCGATGGACATGGCGGTCGATTTTCGCGACCAAGACGTTGCCGTCGTGAGCCTCTGGCTTGGCTTCGTGCGGACCGAACGCAACGAACCGCTGTTTCAACACCCCGACGCCATGAAGGGCCCCTACGGGAAGTTCCTCGCGAACGCCGAGAGTCCGGAGTTCATCGGACGCGTCGTGGGCGCCCTGCACGCGGACTCTCGACGCATGGAGCGATCGGGGCACGTACTGATCGCCGCCGAAGTCGCGGAGGAGCTCGGCATTCAAGAGTCCGACGGTCGTCAGCCCAAGTCGAACCGCGCCACGCTAGGCGCACCGCCGGAACCGAGCCCCGTCGTCGTACGCTAGCCGACCCGCGAAAAGACGCCGTTCGAGCGCACGGTCCATGCTTGCGGCGAGCGCGGAGTGCATGCGCCCTTCTTAGGGCATGCCGGTAGGTCTTGCCGGGGTCCTCGTTCAGGGGATATCGTCCTCCTCCCCCGGCAACTCAGGAGTTCCCATGTATTTTGTGACTGGAGCGAGCGGCTTCATCGGCAAACACCTCATCGATGCGCTGACCAAACGCGGCAAGACGATCCACTGCCTCGTGCTGCCCCGAAGCGTGAATGATTTCAAAGACCTCATCGAGGAGCGCTGGCCGGAGGCCAAGGCGCAGTTCGTCATCCACGGCGGTGATATCGGCCAGCCTTTGTGCGGACTGTCGAAGTCGAAGGTCGACCAGCTTCGCGAAGAAGTCGTGCACATGTTTCATTTGGCTGCGCTCTACGACATGACCGCCGGGATGGAGGACAGCGAACGCGCGAACGTTCTCGGAACGCGCAACGCATGTCGCCTCGCGGAGGAGCTCGATGCGACGCTTCACTACGCCAGCTCAACTGCGGTTGCGGGCAACTACGTAGGCTTCTTCCGCGAAGACATGTTCGACGAAGGTCAGAAGCACAAGAACCCGTACTTCAAGACGAAGTTCTTGGCCGAGAAGCTCGTGCGGGACGAATGCCAGACGCGCTACAAGATCTATCGTCCCGGCGCAGTCGTCGGGTCCTCAGTCGACGGCGAGGCCGACAAGATCGACGGCATCTACTACGCGTTCAAGCTGATTCAACGGATGCGTCGTGCCCTACCCTCCTGGACACCGCTCGTCGGCTTCGAGGGCTCCGAGCTCCACATCGTCCCGGTCGACTACGTCGCGCGTGCCATGGATGCGATCGCGCACAACCCCGAGACGACGAGCAACACCTTTCACCTGACCGACCCAAAGCCGAAGAGCTTCGGAGACGCTCTCAACCTGATCTGCGAGGCCGCGCATGCTCCGCGCTTCGATGCGCGGATCGACCCTCGGGTGCTCAAGCTCTTTCCCCCTGGCCTCGTCGGACTCCTCGGCGCCATGCCTGCGGTCAAGACGGCGCGACGGGAGATCCTGTCGGACATCGGAATCCCGGAGAGCGTTCTCCCCTACGTGAACTGGCGCTCGTCCTTCGATACACGGGAGACCGAGCGGGCCCTGGCCCACACCGAGATCGAATGCCCGCCGCTCGAGTCGTACGCGTGGAAGATCTGGGACTACTGGGAGCGACATATGGACCCCGACCTGTTCCGCGACAGGACGCTCCACGGTCGTATCGGCGGGAAGACCGCGCTAGTCACCGGCGCGTCGAGCGGCATCGGGGAAGCGCTCGCGATCCGACTCGCCGAAGCCGGCGCCAAAGTGATTCTCGTCGCTCGATCGCGCGACAAGCTTGAACAGGTTCAGGCGGAGATCGACCGTCGAGGGGGCGACTCTGCCATCCACACCTGCGACCTCTCGAGCGCGGAAGACGCCGACCGCCTGGTTCGCGAGGTCCTCGATGAGCACGGTCACGTCGACGTCCTCGTCAACAACGCAGGCCGATCGATCCGTCGAGGGGTCTCGCGTTCCTACGACCGCTATCACGACTTCGAGCGGACGATGCAGCTCAACTACTTCGGCTCCCTGAAGCTGATCCTCGGATTCCTGCCGACCATGCGCGAACGTCGTGACGGCCAGATCGTCAACATCTCGAGCATCGGTGTGCAGACCAACGCACCACGCTTCAGCGCGTATGTTGCCAGCAAAGCGGCGCTCGATGCGTTCAGTCGCTCCATTGCGAGCGAAGTCGTGGGCGACGGGGTGTGCGTCACGACGGTCTACATGCCTCTGGTACGCACGCCCATGATCGCGCCGACCAAGATCTACGAAGCGGTGCCGACCCGAAGTCCAGACGAAGCCGTTGACATGATCGTCGACGGAATCATCAACCGGAAGAAGCGGGTGGCGACTCGACTCGGTGTCTTCGGCGAGGTGAGCTACGCAATCGCACCGAAGCTCATCGATCGCGTGCTCAACACCGGCTTCCGCCTCTTCCCCGACTCACCAAAGAGCAAGGGCGACGACCACGCACCGCCGGGCCCGGAGGCCGTCGCCTTCGCTCACATCATGCACGGCATTCACTGGTGAACGCTCAGGGCATCAGCAGCACGTAGACCAGGGCCCCACCTGCGACGAGGAGCGCTCCAACCGTGATGACCACGGGCCCCCGAATCGCCACCGGAAACTTCCCCTCTTCGAGGCGTCGGGCGACCCACAGATAGCGGCTAACGGCGTAGATGAGTGTCATGCCGCCAAACACGATGAAGCCGACGCCGGCCGCCATCGCCAGCCGTTGGTCCGACCCCGCCCCGAGCCGCTCGAGAAGGACTCCCAGGCCGACTAAGCCGAGCGCCGTGCGAACCCACGCAAGGAACGTTCGCTCGTTCGCCAGATGGTCGCGCGCGGTGCTTCCCTTGTTTTCGACGATGTCAGCCGCCATCGCAGTCCACTTACCACAGCCGCCCTTTCCTACGCCCGAAAGGTGAACCGCAAAGTCATCTTTGGACGCGCATGACTAAACGCTGGGCGCCCTGCGTCTCTCGGTCCCATGAAACGTGCGAAAGGGTCCGCATCCACGTGCAGTTCATATTGACGCCAGAGTGGTTCCTTGTGAATCTCGGGCGGCCTCGATGCCAGGGAAAGGTTTTTGCGAGATGACGTTTCGATTCGTACCCGTGTTGCTCCTTCTTGCCGCAGCACTGGCAGTTCCAGGTACAACCTCGCAGACCCAGGCTCAGGACAGCTACACGCTCCGGATCGCATCGCTGGCGCCGGCGGGGTCTTCCTGGATGAAGGTTCTCAACGCCTGGAACAAGACGCTGATCGAGAAGACCGGCGGGCGGCTGAAGATGCGTTTCTACCCGGGCGGCTCGCAGGGCGACGAGCGCGACTTCGTGCGAAAGATGCGCGTCGGCCAGCTGGACGGCGGGGTCGTGACGATGACCGGAATGAGCATGCTCGTTCCCGCGATGAATGTCCTTACGCTCCCGGGCTTCCTCGACACGTACGCCAAGTTGGACCGTGTGCGCGAACGAATGGATGGCGAGTTTGAAGAGATGTTCAGCAAGGAGGGCATGCGCATCGTCGGATGGGGGGACGCGGGCAAGACGCGCCTCTTCTCGGTCGAGCCGATCGAAAAGCCCGAGCAGATCAAGGCGATGCGACCCTGGGTCTGGAAGGACGACCCGATCTTCGTCGAGTTCTACCAGGTCATCGGCGCAAGCGCGGTGAGACTGGGCGTGCCGGAGGTGTATCCGGCCCTTCAGACACGCATGGTCGATGTCATTGCGTCCTCCGCGCTGACCGCGGTGGCGCTTCAGTGGTACACGCGCGTAAAGTACATGACCTCGCACAACTCCGCGATCATCGCTGGCGGAATGGTGATGCGTAAGGACAAGTACGACGAGCTTCCCGCAGACCTTCAGGAGGTCTTCAACAGCACAGGGGCACGCGCCCACGACCTGCTCAACAAGACCATTCGAAAAGACGACGACAAGGCCTACCAGATCGTCATCAAGAAGGGCATCGTGCCGGTCGACACGAGCGCAGAAAAGGCGTCCTGGGATGCGGTCTACGCAAAGATACGGAACAACCTGACGGGCCGGATGTTTTCAAAGAGCCTCGTCGACAAGGTCGCGACCGCAGCAAAGCCGTAAGCACGTTCGATGCACAAAGGGCTCCTGGCGGGTGACCATCTGGCTCGGCTACGCGTGGATCGGCGAGCGAATCT
>CBFCWN010000054.1:0-26849 GCA_965601515.1 uncultured Myxococcales bacterium
GAAAGCGCAAGCTCCTCGAGAAGCAGAAAGAGGGCAAGAAGCGCATGAAGGCCGTCGGCAGCGTCGAAATCCCCCAGGACGCCTTCCACGCCATCCTCAAAATCGACGACTAGGGGACACGCGGGGCCCTCAAAACCCCTTTCATTCCAACCGCTTACGAAACAACCCGCGCGATTTGCGAATCGCGCGGGTTGGTCGGGAAGTGATTGGGATTGTTGGGGTTTTGAGGGCCCCGCGTGTCCCCGCCTTACATGGCGGAGGTGTTGGCGATTTGGATTTCGAACTCTTCGAAGATGTCGATCTTTTCGGTGCCGTCGACGGTCTTCACGAGGAGCTTGTCTTCCGCGACGCCCGAAGCGGTGGCATCGGATTCCAGTGCAGCGAGGTCCAAGATGATCTGGCCTTCCGCTTTGGCGCCCATCGCCTCGACCGAGATCTCGATACCCTGCTCGGGGAAGCTGATGGTCTGCGGCTTGGCGAACTGCTGAACGGTGACGTCGAGCATCACGTCGTCGCCGGCGATGTCGACCAACGTGTAGGTGTTGACCTGCTGAACCTTGAAGCCGTAGGCGACGATCTCACCGCGAGTCTCCCATCGTGCACCAAGACCGACCTTCTCTTCGGGAAGCTTGACGCGAGTCAATGTCTCGCGCGTGTTCACGATCATCCGGACCAGCCGAATCGGCACCCCGGCCTGCTTGGTTCGTTCGTTGAGCTCGCCGGCGAGCACCCGTCCGCGCATGTCGAGCTCGACCCAACCGCCAATGTCTTCCGCGACAGTCGCTCCAGCTCGGAGGTCCTCCGCGAGCGCTTCGTCGAAGCCGGACGGAATGACGGCCTCCGCCTTCACGACGTCCACCGGAACGCGCACTCCCCGGTCGGTGACCTGCGCGGGGCCGGACACGATGTCGAGGCGGAGCCCGGGCAGCAGCGTCACCGCGGCCTTGTCCCCGCTCGTCGCCAGCGACGCGACCTTGAAGGTCGTCGTCGACGTGTTGGTCTCGCCGCCCGTGTAGTGGTAGCGGAGCTCGGACCGAGGTCGGTCCCCGGCGTCGAGAACACGAATGCCGTCGTCATCGGCAGCGCTGGCGTCCGCAGCGGTTTCAGGCTCGGAGCTCTTGCAAGCGCCAAGCGCGAGCAACGCGAGCGCAAACAACCCGCCACGCATGATGGTTTTCCTCATCCTGAACCCCTCAATCCTTCACGAAAATCGTGTTCCAATCGTCCTTCATCGACACGACGAGCCACCCGTAAGCGGGGGCCGCGTCGAGCGCCTTGTCGAGCCTGCCGACGTTGCTGTCGCGATCATAGGCATACTCGCGCTCGGCGTCGTCATGATGAACGATGACCCCAAGTCGAGCGCCGCCGCTGCCCATCGTGGTGTACTGAAGCATTTCGAAATCGCCGTCGGAGTTGCCGACCGCTAGAATCGGCCGACGCGCAATGTGCTTGTGAATGCCAACGGGCTTCCCACCCTTGTCGTCGATGAAGTCGACCTCGGGAATGCGAAGGAGCGACGGCTTGCCGCCCTGCACTTCGTAGCGCGTCTCGAGTGACGAGCCGACGACACGCTGAGGAGGAATCCCGTAAGTGTCCTCCGAGAACACACGGATGAACTCCGCCGTGCCTCCCGACACGATGAAGTTCCGGAACCCGTTGGCCTCGAGGAAGCGAAGAAGCTCGAGCTGCGGTTGATAGGCAAGCTCCGGATGCGGCTTCTTGAAGCGTGGTTGGACCGCGTCGCGAATCCACTCGGTGGCGATCGTGTCGAAGAGCGTCGTGCTCATCCCGGTGTGCGATGCGACGACGACCTCGACGATGGCCCGCGGCCCTTCCGCGAGCAGTGACTCGACGTCACCCGAGAGCACGGTCTTGAACGGCTCCTCCGTCTTCCATTCGGGGTGAACCTTGGCGAGCTCCTCCACTCGGTCGACCGCAAACGCCATCTCCGCCGCCATGGGTTGTTCCACCCAAAGCGTCCCGTCGTTGTCGAAGACGGCGACGCGCGCAGCGGGGTCGACGAAAGAGGGGCTTTCGGGGTCCGAAACGCCGGCGACGAACTCGATGATCTGCGCCTTGATCTTGGAGTCGTTCCACGAGGGAAGCGGGTCGGCGACGGCAGCGACTTCTTCGCCGGTGCTGGCCTCCTTAACCTTCGGCTTATCGGAGGTCGAACAAGCGAGAAGGAGGGAGGCGAAGACCACCCACGTAAGGCGGCTCAAGCCGCGTCCTGTCCAACTCATGGCGCGAACTGTAAGTGTCGCCCCGTCGCCCGTCCAGGCTAGACGGCCGGTTTTTCAGGCACGCGCGTCGAGGGCCGCGAGAAAGGTGCTCGGTTCCGGTCGAACCCGGTAATTGTCCGTCAAATCCACGAAAACCAGCCTTCGTTCGGGGTCGGCGATGAGCACGGTCGGCAACACGGTATCGGCCTCATAGCCAAGGGCCTCCATGGCGAACGCAACCCCACCGACGTGTTCAATCCCGAGCTGACGAGCGACGCGGTTGCCCTCATCGACGCAGAAGCGCATCGGCACGTCGAAGCGCTTCGCAAGGTCGCGCGTGTTCTTCTCAGGTTGTGGAGTGACGACGAACACCTCGACACCGCGCGCTTCGAGCTCGCGATACTGCCCCGCGATCTCGTTGACCTGTGCCATGCACAGCGGACACCAGTTGCCGCGAATGAACATGTAGAGCGTGTGCTTGCCAGGCGTCGGAACCACGGCGCTTCCCTCGGCGTCTACCAGCTCGAATTCGGGAAGCGTTACACCAACGACCAGGCCCGGTGACTCCGATCGGTCGAGATTCGAGTACCAGTACACGTACACAAACGACGGAATGAACCCGAGAAACAGGGCGAACCAGCTCGCCGGCGATTCGTAGAAGAGAAACGACAGCAGGGTACCGACGACAGAAACGGCGAGAAGCACCGGCTGGTTTCGCCCGGTGCGCGCGCGCGACACCACTGCAAGCGAAAGCAGGAACAAGACGAACGGTGCAATCGCCACCACGGCGCCGACCCACGCCCACGACACCTCGGGTGCGCTCACGATGCGCCACACGCCGAACCCAACGACCCCGAGTCCAACCATGAGATAGGGAATCGGGAAGTAACGCTTCAAGTGATGCACGCTCGTAGAACGCGTGGCCGGCATGAACGTTAGCCCCGGCCGCGAGCTCGTCGTATCCACCGCTTAATAAGGGTCGCCCGGTCGTTTGGAGGGGGGGAGACACGACCGGGCGGGGGATAACCGGTGGACATGTGGGGGGGTTCCGCCGGCTAAGTTGTTTGTTTTTCTCGACCGAGGACTCAACGTCCTCATGTCTTAAAAGTAGAATAGTGAGACTGGAACCGTCAATGGCAGCTAGTCCGTCGAGGTGAATTTTCCGGTGCGTTGTATCACCGATAACGACGAAAGTACGACAGCCGCACCCGCTCCAGTCACGCTCCCGAAAAAGTCGGCCACCACATCCGCCAGCTCCGACGATCGCCCCGGCACGAGGGCCTGGTGAATCTCGTCGGAGAGCCCCCAGAGCGTCGAGACGAACACCGCGAAGAGGTACGTCTGCCAACGAGGCAGGTTCGGCCAAGTCGTGACCGACGCGCGCATGCAAAGAAAGCCAAGGAGCCCGTACTCGACGAAGTGAAGCGCCTTGTCTTTGAAGGGAATCTTTTGGACCCCGGGCACGGCCACTTCGAACGAAGACACCGTAAAGATCAACGCCATGTAGAGCAGCGCCGGTGTCCACGGGCGGAGTCGCTCGAAGAACATCAGCTCAGACCGAGCCCCCCGCATCGACGACGGAAAGACGCGTGCGACGTCGTCGCTCGCTCCGCGCGCCAGCGCCAGTCATGATGCCGGACAGGCTGTGCCGGAACGGTTCGTCGATGGAAACCGTCACGAGCTGCCCGGTGGGGTCGACGCCCTCCGGCGCAACGAGATGCACGATTTCGTTGCGCTCGCTTCGCCCCGCGAAACGACCCGTGTCGCCTGGTGAAGGCCCTTCAACCAATACTTGGAGCTCACTCCCGACGAGCGAGTGCAAGTGCGCCTGCTGTTGTGTCTCGACGACGGCAAACAAGCGTGCGAGCCGGTCGTCCTTCACGTCCTCAGCCACATCGTCGTCGAGCTTGAGCGATGGCGTGTACGGTCGCGGTGAGTACTTGAACGCGAACGCGGCCACGAAGCCGACACGACGAACCAGGTCGAGCGTTCGTTCGAAGTCTTCTTCCGTCTCCCCCGGGAAGCCGACGATGAAGTCCGCCGACAGGGTCAGCCCGTCGCGCGCGGTTTTGAGCGCGTCGGTGCGCGCCACATAGTCGGCAGCGGTGTACCGGCGCGCCATGCGTCGCAGCACGCGGTCGGAGCCGGACTGCACCGGCAGGTGAACATGAGCGGGAAGCACGTCGAGCTCCGCATGAGCGGCCACGAGCTCGGGGGTGATGTGCCTCGGATGAGGCGACGTGTACCGAAGGCGGAGCAGGTCCGGGACCTCTTGCGCGATCCGCCGGAGGAGCGACGGGAACTGAGACGAAGACGCCGCGGTTCGTGACTGAGTCTTGGCCGCGTCCGCCGCCTCGCCCGGCTCGTGCCAGGAGTTGACCGTCTGCCCGAGCAGCGTGACCTCGCGCACGCCGCCGGCAACCAGCTCCGCGATCTCCGCGACGATCTCGTCGGCCGGACGATAACGCTCCGAGCCCCGTGTATAGGGAACGATACAAAAGGTGCAGCGCTCGTCGCACCCCTTCATGACGGTGACGTAGGCGGTCACCTCTCGCCGATCCGCATGTGGCTTCGCTCTCAGGAATTGCGGATCATCCATGTCGAAGACCGTGCGCGTGACGGGGGGCGCGCCCTGCTCGACCTCGCGGATCAGCGCAGGCAGCTCGGGGATGTTGTCCGGGCCGAGAACGATGTCGACGAAGGGCGCCTTCTTGAGCAGTTTCTCGCCCTCCTGCTGCGCCACACAGCCCGCTACGGCCAGCACCATGTCGCGCTGCGACTCCTTGAACGGCCGGAAGGTCCCGAGAAGGCTCATCAACTTGTGCTCCGCCTTCTCCCGAACGCTGCAGGTATTCACGATGAGCAGATCGGCCAGCGCGGGCTCCGTCGCCTCACGGTAGCCGCTCTGCCGAAGCACCTCCTCGATCCGACGTGAATCGTGGACGTTCATCTGGCAGCCGAAGGTCTGGACGAAGTACTGCTTCATGGCGTGGAGTGCGATGCTTAGCAGCCCGATGCCACGGCCGCCAAACGGCCGAAATTACGCCGTTCGCTGGCGGAATTAGGGCCCGGCGCGCTACAAGCCAAGGGTAGATGGGTGGCCGGCGACGTATCTGGCTCCTGCTCGTGTTGGCGTGTGGGTGCAAGACGATCCCAGAGGATGCGTACGGCATCGATCGGGTGCGTTTTATCGGTATGGAGCAGCTCGACGACGAGGCCCTTCGAGCGTGTATGGCCACCCAGGAACGGGACCGCGTCACCATCGCATTCGGGACCAGCCCCGACCGGCAGTGTGGGGTCCCTCCCTTCGACGGAAAGCGCCTGTCGTTCGACCTTTGGCGCAAGCTCCGAAAGGGGTGGCCGACCCTCGATTCCGCCGTCTTCGAGCGCGACGTGGAGCGCATCGAGCGCTGGTATCAGGCCCGCGGCTACTACGACGCGGCCGTGGTCAGCACGGAGTTCGATCCTGCGTCCGCCGCCGGCGACGACCGTATCGTGACGACGACCCCGGGGGAGGAGGCCCCGTGTGAGCGAGCGGACGAAGGCGAAGGCTGCAAGCTCTCGATCGAGATCGAGGTCGAAGAGGGTCTTCCGGTCCTCACCAAGTCGATTCGGGTCCAGGGGCACGAAGGGCTCGACGACGACCGCCGCCGCGACATCGAAGACGCAGTCAAGCTCGAGATCGGAAAGCCCTTCGACGAGTCGATCTACGAGCGCAGCAAGCGTTCGGTGCGACGGCGCCTCCGGAGAGACGGCTACGCATGTGGGGTCGTGTCCGGTCGCGTGGACATCGATCGAAGCGCTCGAGAAGCCTACGTGCAGCTATTCGTGGAGCCCGGGCCATCGTGCACGCTTGGCGACGTGACCGTGACGGGCTACCGCGAGCTTCCCGCGAACACGATTCTCGACGTCGCGGATCTCCACAACGGAGAGACCTACAGCTCTGACTCGCTCGCAGATGCCCAGCGTGCCGTGTACGCGCTCGGCGCGCTCGCGACCGTCAACATCGTCGAAACACCACGACTCGATGCAGAAGGTCAATGCACAGGAGTCGTCGACATCGACATCCAGGTCGAACCCGGTCGCGAAATCCGCTGGGGCATCGGCGCGGGCATTCAGAGCGGTGCAATCAACACGCTCACGCTCGAACAGGACACCCGGATCTCGGATGTTCACCTCTTCGGCCTGTTCGAACACCGAAACTTCATCACCGGCTTTCGCCGTCTCCGCATCGAAGACCGTCCGAAAATCGTGGCGACTGACCCATTCTTCCGCTTCAGGCAAGGATTCCTCTTCGGCAACGAGCTTCGCGTCGAGTATCGGCGTCCGGCGTTCCTCGAGCCTCGCACGACGTCTGCGATTCAGTTCCGACACGACTGGGGACCGGACCCGTTCGAGCTCTTCCGGCGCCACGACCTCCAGATTCGCGGAAGCCTCTCGAGGCCGTTCTACGACGGGCGGCTCCTCCTCGTCGGTGGCCTGAACTACGACACGTACATCACGGTCGATGATGATCCGCGCTTCCCACGCAGCTACCAAATCGTGTTCCTCGACGAGAGCGTGATCGTCGACCTTCGAGACGACTCCCGACAACCCCGCAAGGGCATGTACTTCCGAGTGACCAGCCAACAGTCGCCGGCAAAGCTGCGTCGCTCGTGGCAGTACATCCGCGTCTCTCCGGAAGTCCGCGGGTACGCCCCCCTACCCCTGTCTTCCACACTCGCCTTCCGGTTCGGTATCGGCGCGATGTTCATCTTCTCGCGAGACACGAACCGTCTCGACCTCGTTGGCCAATCGCTCGGCCCTCAGAACTACCGAATCCGTTCGGGTGGTCCGACCACCCACCGAGGCTTCTTCGGCGGCTTCCTCGGCGACCCGAGCAGCGTCGACACGCTCACGCGTGAAGGCTTCGACGCGCGTAACGACGGTGGACTCCGCAAATGGGAGGCCGGCGTCGAGTGGCGACTTCCCGTCACTCAATCGTTTGCGACTGCAGTGTTCATGGACTTCGGCGACGTGAACCGTGGACAGGCCTGGCGTTTCAATTACATCCGAGCCGCAGCGGGATTTGGTTTCCGCTACCGCACGCCCGTCGGCCCCATCCGACTCGACTTTGGCTTCTTGATTCCACGTTGGCAGGTCGTGAACGGGCAGGCGCCGCCCAACGCGTTCAACATCTTCCGCTTCATCAAGGGCGGCACGCCGGGCGCGATCCACTTCACGATCGGTGAGGCGTTCTGATGCGTTGGATCTACCGTCTCTTCGGCTGGTTCCTCGGATGGCCCGTCGTCGCGCTGGTCTCGCTGCTTGCGAGCGTCCTGTTCCACCTGGACACGAACCTCGGCAAACGGCTCGGACGCGACATGCTGAACGACTTCGTATCGAGCCAGATGGACGGTACGCTCAAGGCTGGGTACATCGAGCAGCTCCGTCTTTGGCGTACCGTCGTGAAGGACACCTTCGTGTACGACCCCGACGGCCGTGCGATCATTTACGGCGAGACCGTCGTTCTCGGCATCGACCCGATCGCAGGGCTCCGAGGAAAGCTTCGCTTCTACTACGCGGACCTCATCAACGGCTGGGTCGACCTCGTGGACGACGTCGACGGCGCGCCCACCTTCCTCGCGGCGTTCGACGCGGCCGACGACACTCCCACCGTCGGTGAGCCTTTCCACGCGATCGTCGACAACATGGACCTTCGCAACGTCACCGTCACGGGCGAGATTCTCGACCTCAAGAACCTGCGCATCATCAATCTCAACACGGCAGGGCGCATGGAGTTCTACTACGTGACCGACATCGAGGTGTGGTCGGCGGACGGCCTCATCGTCAGCCCGTTCCCCTTCGAAGCGACCATCGACAACATCGTCGGCAGTGTGCACACCGACCATCGAGGCACACAGGTCACCGGCGAAGCAAGCCGCGGCGACGAGCACATGACGGCGGAGCTCGTATACCGGCCCCACGAAGGCGCCGAGCCGGACGATCCCTACGACCTCGACCTCTTCGTTCGCGTGGAACCGGTGAGCGGCGAGACGCTCTACGACGTGGGCTTCGACTGGGCGGAGTCGCTCAAAGCAGAAGCAGACGGCTGGGTGCGGCTTTGGGGGCCCGAGGGCGACTACCGGCTTCGTGCCGACGTGAACACCGACGCCGGGCGGGTCAAGGTTCGCGGTGAGCTGCCGGACGACGGCGTCACGCGTCTCGAGCTCGAGAGCGACGAGGTTGCGCTCGAGAAGCTCGTCGGGGGTGCGCCTGACGTGGTGGCGAACGGCACCGTTGGACTGGCGAGCGACCCGCGAACCCCGGACGTTCTCGGCGTCTCGATCAAGACCGAGGGCTTCGAATACGACAGCTTCTTCATACCGCCTTTCGTCGCCGACCTGAAAGCGCGCGACGACGGCCTCGACATCGATTCCGTGGTCGCCGAGTACTCGGGCGGCGACCTCTACCTCGACGGCACCGTGCGCTATGCGGGCGTCACGCGAATTCACGCTCGCGGAGAGATCCCAAACGTGAGCGAAGACCCGAACTTCGCACAGTTCGTCGAGGGTCTCGAGGGCGACGCAGAGTTCGATCTGAACATCGAGCGCACGGTGCGCGGAGACTTCGAAACCAACGGCCGCATCCGGTTCGACCGTTTCGAGTACGGTGCACTCCGCGCGCACTTTCTCATACTCGAGGGGCGTGTGTGGGGCGACCCGGCTGCACCGAAGCTCGACCTGCAGCTCGACGGTGCGGCGGTGCGTGTGGCCGGCTACCCGATTGGCAACGGTGGCGTGCGCCTCGAAGGTGGCCCGGAGGAGTACAAAGCCAACGGCGCGTTCCAAGCGCCTGGGGAGCGTCGCGCCGAGCTCCAAGCCCGAGTCGAGGTCGAAGGCGACCTCTATCGCCTCAACGTCGACGCGGTCGAGCTCGCCGTAGCGGACCTTTCGTGGCGCGGCTCGGTCAAGAACCTCACGCTCGACGTGGATCGGGGCATCGAGTTCGACCGCATCCTCATGGGCAACGGACCGCAGCGCCTCGAAGCAACCGGCGTCTGGCAGTTCTCTGGCCCCGACGACATCGAAGCCGACCTCGAGAACTTCGACCTTGCGGTGCTCGGAATTCTTTACCCAGAGGAGGCGCTGGACCTCGAAGGCGGCGTAGACCTGCACTTCGAGTTTCGCGGAGACCTCGATCGCGATCCCACCATCGTCGCCGAGGGTACGCTGACGGATGCGAGCCTGTGGGACATCGCGCCGGTGAACGCCGCCTATCTCATCGGATTCAAAGAAGGCATCCTCGAGGCGGACGCTCAGGTCGACCTCGGCGGCCGCGGCAACTTCACGCTGAGCACCTCCGGCTACGTCGAACCGCGTGACGGTGTCCTCGCTTCGCTCCGCGATGGCATCTACGAAACCACGCTCAGCACCGGAGCGATGGACCTCACGCTGTTTGAGCTTCTTTACGACGACGAGCCACCGCAGATATCGGGCTACGCGGACGCACAGATTCAGTTCTCCGGTCCCATCGATGCCCCCTCGTTCAACGGGACCATCGACGTTCCGGATCTCGTCGCCTACCGTTGGGGGCCCATCGGCGCGCACTCGAGCTTTCGCTACGAGTACGGCGCGCTGTTGGCGAAGCTCCGCATCGAGGACGATGGGGGCGACCTCTTCGAAAGCGAGGGGAGCCTCTTGGTCGACCTCGTCAATCTCGTTCAGAACCCGGACGAAACCCTCGAAGCGCTCTCGTCGTCCCCCTGGCGCCTGGCGGTGCGGGCTCCGCCGAGGCGGCTAAGCGCGTACCCGCCGGCCATCGGCAAGGACATCGTCCCCGATGCGGAACGACTGCGAGTGTCGGGCAGCATGTCAGTCGCAGGCGGCGCGTTCCGACCTCGTGGCGATCTTCACGCAAGCTTCGACTGGATGTCGGAAAGCACGCAGGGTCTCTGCGGTAGTAACGCTTTCCCGAGAGCGACGGTGCGAGCGAGCCTTCTCGACGGCACGACGCAACTCAAGATGGCGGGCGTCGTCGGCAACGACAAAGTGGTCGACATCGACGCAGAGGCCGCGACACCGATCGACGAATGGCTTCGTACGGCGACGCTCCCAGGATTGCCAGTCACCCGAGTCAGCGCAGACTTCTACGACGCTCCATCGGAGAACATTCCCTACATCTGCCGGTATATGGCGGGAACGCTGGTCGCAAAGCTTCGCGGAACAGGCCTCTTTGGAGACGACCCGAGTCTTGCCTTCACACTCGAATCGGACGACCTGCGAGCCCGTCGATTGGAGCTCGCCAAACGCTTCGGCACCGTGAATACGATCATCGAGACCCCTCCGACCACCAACCGGATCAGCGGTGGCTACGAAGACGGTGTGGGAACGCTCAGCGCGAACATGCAGTGGTGGAACGGCGGTTCGACGAAGCTCGATATGACCCTGCCTCTCATCTGGGACAGCGAACACACGGTGCCGTCGCTCGCCGAACGCGGCGACGTCACGGGGCGCGCAGACTTCGACCGCATGCCGCTTCAGGCGGTACTCGCGTGGCTTGCAGGTGCGGTCAACGTCGAGGGCATCCTGCAGGGCAGCGTCAGTGCCCAAGGGACCGTGAGGAACCCGAGCTTCGTGGGCAGCGTGGATCTCACCGACGGTCGGGTCGACCTTCGCACCGTCGGCCAAACCCTCGAGGACGTGACGGGGCGCGCGATCTTCGACGAAGACGGAGTCGCGATCTCGGACCTGAAGGCCACAGACACGAACGGCAACGCCACGGTCAATGGGCGCGTCGGTTTCAAGAAGCTACGGCTGAACAATGCGGACTTCTCGGTCAAGGCAGACTCGTTCCCGCTCCGGCAGGAGGGCTCGATCGTTGCGCGGGTCGAAGGCAACGCTCGAATGCTCGCCGAGTTTGAAGACGAAGCACTCACCGGCGAAGTGCGCCTGCAGAAGCTCACCATCGACATCCCAGAGAGCAGTGCGACCCCTCAGGACCTCGCGCAGCATCCAGAGGTGTTCATCATCGGGACGGACTACACACCTGTCGAGGAGCCTCCGCCCTACCCGGTCAAGCTCAAGCTTCGCTCGGAAGACAGGATCGTGATCCTCAGTCGAGACCAAGGGTTCAACGTCGAGGCGCGCGCGGACCTGGATACGACGATCACCGACGATCTTTTCGTGGAGGGGAGAGTCAATCTGGAGACGGGCAACTTCCGGGTCTTCGGCAAGCGCTTCGAGATTCGTTCGGGAAGCATGATCTTCGACGGCGACCCCGAGATGGACGCGAAGGTCGACCTCGTCGCCCGCCACTCGCTCCGCGGGAGCAACGACACGGTGACGGTCACCGTCTCAGGTCGACTGAGTAAACCCGTCATCGAGTTCAGCTCGAGCATCCCGACCGAGAGCCAAGCCCAGGTCATCGCGTTGCTGGTCACGGGCTCCACGCGTCAACAGCGGGGAGCGGGACCGACTACCGCTCAGGCTTCTCAAGAGACCACGAACTTCCTGACCGGGGTCGCTGCCGGCCTAGCATCCGCTTCGCTGCAGTCGCAGTTCGGAGGGTTCGCTCCGACGTTCGGCATTCAACAGGGTCAGGCGTATGCGGACGACATCGAATCCGACACGGCCGTACAGGTAGGATTCAACGTCGATAGCGTGCTCCCGGAAAACGTGCCCATTCGCGGCCTCTACGTCGAAGGGCAGTTCGTCGCGAGGCGGGCGGAAGGCGGTCCGAACACCACCGGGCAGGCGCAACGGCCAGGGTTTTTGATCGAGGCGCTCTGGCCTCTAAACTTTGTAACAACGGGAACGTTTGCTCCCCCGTCCAATTGGAGCATCGATGTCACCTGGGAGCCCTGACCAAGTATGAGTCGTAAGTTGTTCGGTACCGATGGAATCCGTGGCCTCGCCAACCGCGGCGACATGACACCCGAGGTGGCATTTCGCATCGGCGCAGCCATCGCCTATCAGGCGTCAAAGCAGGTCGATCACATGCCGCGAATCGTCGTAGGCAAGGACACGCGGCTGTCGGGCTACATGTTCGAGACCGCCGTCGCCTCTGGAATCTGCGCGCTCGGGGGAGAGGTCTTGCTCTCGGGTCCGCTTCCTACACCGGCGATCGCCCATCTGACGACCTCGATGCGGGCCGATGCGGGCGTGGTGATCAGCGCCTCCCACAATCCCTACCAAGACAACGGCATCAAGATCTTCGGTCGCGACGGTTTCAAGCTGCCCGACCAAGTCGAGCACGATATCGAGGAGCTGATCTTCGGGTCGGAGCTCGACGCGAAGCGTCCGACCGGCATGCGAGTCGGTCGCGCCGAGCGCCTCGACGACGCGCCCGGCCGCTACGTGGCGTTCGTGAAAGCTTCATTCCCCGACGAGCTGACCCTCGAGGGCGTAAAGATCGTGGTCGACGCGGCTCACGGCGCCGCGTATCGGACCGCACCGCTCGTCTTCTCGGAGCTCGGCGCGCAAACGCACTCGATCGGCGTTCGCCCGAACGGCAAGAACATCAACCAAAAGGTGGGCGCGCTGCACCCAGATACCTGCGCTCGCGAGGTTCGAAAGCGCGGCGCGGACCTCGGAATCGCACTCGACGGCGATGCCGACCGCGTGATCATGATCGACGAGAAGGGCAACCAGATCGACGGCGATGCGCTGATGGCTCTGTGCGCCACACGGATGCTTCGCTCCAAGCAGCTACGCCGCCGAACGCTCGTCGCAACCGTCATGAGCAACCTCGGTCTCCAGCGGGCCATCGAAGACGACAACGGGAAGCTCGTTCGGTGCAACGTCGGCGACCGCTACGTCGTCGAGACCATGCGTCAGAAGGGTTTCAACTTTGGAGGCGAGCAGTCGGGCCACCTGATCTTCCTCGACCACGCCACCACCGGAGACGGCCTCATCGCGGCGATGCAGGTGCTCGCGATTTTGAAGCGCGAGGGGCGACCTCTGTCGGAGCTCGCCTCCGAAGTCATGGAGCGGGTCCCGCAGGTGCTGGTCAACGTCACCCTGCCGGGACGCCTTCCTCTCGAGTCACTCCCGAAAACCACCCGAGCGATCGCTGCGGCGGAGAAGACGCTTGGCAAGAACGGCCGGGTGCTGGTGCGGTGGAGCGGCACCGAGCCCAAGCTGCGCGTCATGATCGAAGGCCCCAAGAAGGCCCGAATTCAGAACATGGCGCAGGGCATCGCCGACGAGGCCAAACGCGAGTTTCGCGCGCGGCGCTGACGCTCAGGGCCGGGTGCTTGGAAGCCTCACGGTGACGAACGCCGGCTCGATTTCGACGACCTCGACGCTATCCGGGAGCCCTCGTAGCTCGACGGGAGCCGACACCGGCCCCGCGCTCTCTTCGACGTCGACGAGATTCACGATGGCGAGGATCGAGAGCGGATTGAGCTGACTCACCGCGGCGTCGGGACCGCGAACTCGCGCCGCAACCGCCCTCGGCCGAAACGCCTTCGGAACGACCCCTTCCGCGTCCACACGGAGCGGAGACAGCACTCGCTCGGTCATCTTCGGCTGAACGCGCAGCGTCACGAGGACAGTCTGCGCTTCAAACACCGTGTTTGCCGGCGGGCCGACGAGTGGAATCTCACGCTGGACGACTCCCTCTTCGAGCTGGGAGACGTCGATCTCCATCGTGCGAACCGTGCGCATGGAGTTGACGACGTCGCGAGGCCCGTCGACGTCGATATCCGCCGGGAACACTTCGGCTTCCCCCGCCCACTCGAGCCCCTCGGCGAGCTCGCCGTCGAGAACCACTTCGACCGGAAGCTCGCGCTCGGCGCGCGGGACCCACTTGAAGGTCAGCGAAGGCGGCACGACCTGTTCCACCGACACGCCGGTCGGAAGATCGAACATCTCTTTTTCGAAGTAGTAGCGAGACTCATCCTGCGACTTGAGCTTCACGTCGACCGGCGGAAGATTTTCCTGACGAATGGCGTTGAGGCGCGCGCGGCTTCCCTTCAATCGAACGCGAACGCGATCTGGGGTTTCGGTCACGAGGATCATGTCCTCGGCGTCGGGCGGCGGGCGGACGACCACGCCCACGTAGACGTTGCGCTCCATGTCCTCGGCGCCGTGGACGAGCGAAAACATGAGGATTGCGATTCCGAGCGCGCTCGCTTTCAGGCCCAGATTCGTCGTAAAAAACAGCCTCACCGACGTGAGGAAGTCGACGAATCCCTTCACGAGGTCTCCTCGGCCTTCTTCACGGTGATGACCTTGTCCTGGTTGGAAACTCGTGCCGGCTCGGGCGGAACGACAGTCGCCCGACGGTCCGCGGCCTTCCGACGGTTGGGCTTCGGCGCGTAGAACAGGCCGTAAAGCGCGTCCCGAAGAGACGCGACGTCGAGATTGCGAACGATGTTGCCATCGAAGCAAAGCGAAATGGCTCCGCGTTCTTCGCTAACGACCACCACGACGGCGTCCGTCTCTTCAGTGATGCCGAGACCGGCGCGATGGCGAGCGCCCAACGATCGGTCACCGCCGGCGGAACCCGCCATGGGAAGAAAGACGCCCGCCTGCCAAATGCGACCCTCGCGAACCACCACGGCACCGTCGTGCATTGGGTTTTCGAAACTGGGAACGAAGATGCTGTGCAGCAACTCTTTGCTGACCGCCGCGTCGACTTCGGTGCCGCGCTCGATGAACTCGTCGAGCGCCGCGCTTCGCTCGAAAGCCACCAGTGCACCGATGCGCTTTTGGGCAAGCGTGCCGGCAGCCTTGATCACTTCTTCGATGGTCTGTGTCTCTTTGGCGGTACGCTGGCCGCGCAGCAGTGGCCGGCGACCCATCCTGGCAAGCGCACGGCGAATGTCCGACTGAAAGATGATGACGACGATGACGGCGAGGTACGCAAGCACCGAGTCCAGAATGGTGGTGACGGTGACGAGACCGATCCGGCGAGACAGCAGATAGCCGACGAACACGAGGCAAAGCCCGATCGCCACCTGCATCGCGCGCGTGCCCCGAAGGATGACCAGCGCCCAGTAGATGAGAACGGCGACCAGCCCGATGTCGAGGCAGTCGTGCAACACCTCCATCGGAGTTCGCTGGAAGAACCCGAGAAAGCCCTCGCTCATGTCGTTGAGGACGCCGCTGAGGACCTCGATCATGGGGTCCCCCGCTCACGAACGCAGACCGCGTCTGTGATCGCTGCTACTTGCCTCATCGCATAGACATCGTGCACGCGAACGGCGTCGACGCCAGCCGCGACGCACGCCGCGACGGCCGCTGCGGTCCCACCCAGGCGCGCCTCGGCCTCAGGCCGCGATCCGTCAGGGTTGGGCGCAAGCTCCGCAATGAACGATTTCCGCGAAGGCCCCACAAGTACACGGTATCCGGTCTTTTTGAATCGCCCAAGAGATCTCAACAATTCGATCGACTGTTCGGCGGTCTTCGCGAAACCGACACCGGGGTCGAGCCACACCGAAGCCCTGGGCACCCCTGCCTGCTCGACGCGTTCCGCGGCGGCGAGGAGCTCGTCCAAGACCTCCTGGACCACGTCTGCGTAGGCGATGTTCGGGCCTTTTACCTCGCCTAGCCCGCGGTTGTGCATGATCACGTAGTCCGCCCCCGCGGCGGCGGCGGCGGCCGCAAGCCCCGGATCCTCGGCGCAGCGCACGTCGTTGACCACGGTTGCCCCCGCGGCGAGTGCCGCCGCCGCAACCTCCGGCTTCACGGTATCGATCGAGATCTTCGCGCCCTCGCCGGCCAGCGTCTCGATGACCGGAACGACCCGTCGAACCTCCTCATTCGCTGGAACGTGCGAGAAACCGTCGCCGTAGGTGCGCCCGGCCGGCCGAGACGACTCCCCGCCCACGTCGATGACGTTCGCGCCCTCGAGGCGCATCTGTCGGCCGTGTTCGACCGCTGCAGAATGGTCGAGGTACCGACCGCCGTCGCTGAAGGAGTCAGGCGTCACATTGAGGACGCCCCAAAGCTCGGGCATCGGAACCTCCGTCCACTACCCTGCGCTCGGGACCTCTCGCGGACGCGGCTGGAAAATGGCGCCCTTTCGCTTCTCTTCGTTCTCGCGGCGCTTCTCCGCGTAGGTCGGAACGCTCACCACGACCGGCGGAGGCAGGTCCTCCCCGTTCATGATGGCCTCGATCTCTTCGCGACCGAGGGTCTCGCGCTCGAGCAGCGCCTCGGCAATCGCGTCGAGCTTGTCCCGGTGTTCGACGATGACGGCCTTTGCCCGGTCGTACTGGGTGCTGATGATGCGACGCACTTCGTCGTCGATTTCCTTGGCCGTCTGCTCGGAGTAGTCCTTGTGATAGGTCTGCCCGAGGAAGCCGGATTCTTCCTTCTCGACGTAGGAGAGCGGGCCGAGATTGGTGCTCATGCCCCACTCGGTCACCATCGAGCGCGCCAGCTGGGTGGCCTTCTTGAAGTCGTCGGCGGCGCCCGTCGTGAGTTGGCCAAACACGACCTCCTCGGCGAGCCGGCCACCGAGGGCCATCGCGATGCGGTCGTTCACCCACTCGGAGCTGTAGCTCTGACGGTCTTCCTCGGGGAGCGCCATCGTCAGACCGAGGGCTGGACCGCGAGGAATGATCGTCACCTTGTGGATCGGGTCGTGGTTGGGGAGCATCCACGCAACGAGCGTGTGACCGGCCTCGTGATAGGCGGTGGTCTTGCGCTCGTGCTCACTGATGACCATCGAGCGCCGCTCAGAGCCCATCATGACCTTGTCTTTGGCCATCTCGAAGTCGGCCATGGACACGAGGTCCTTGTCCTGACGCGCAGCGAGGAGCGCCGCCTCGTTGACCAGATTCTCGAGGTCGGCACCCGAAAAGCCCGGGGTTCCGCGAGAAATGATGTCGAGCTGGACGTCGTCGCCAAGCGGCACCTTTCGCGTGTGAACCGCGAGAATGCCCTGCCGGCCGTTCAGGTCGGGCCTTGGGACGATGATTCGACGGTCGAATCGACCGGGTCGGAGAATGGCCGGGTCGAGGACGTCCGGGCGGTTGGTTGCCGCGATGATGATCACGCCCTCGCTGGACTCGAAACCGTCCATCTCGACCAGAAGCTGGTTGAGCGTCTGCTCTCGTTCGTCATGCCCACCGCCGAGGCCAGAGCCACGGTGGCGACCGACAGCGTCGATCTCATCGATGAAGATGATGCACGGGGCGTGCTTCTTACCCTGCTCGAAGAGGTCACGAACGCGGGACGCGCCGACGCCCACGAACATCTCGACGAAATCGGAGCCCGAAATGCTGAAGAAGGGCACGCCCGCCTCGCCCGCGATCGCACGCGCGAGGAGCGTCTTGCCGGTGCCCGGTGCGCCCATGAGAAGAACGCCCTTCGGAATGCGCCCGCCAAGCCGCTGGAATTTCTTCGGGTCCTTGAGGAACGCGATGATCTCTTCGCAGTCGTCCTTCGCCTCGTCGATACCGGCGACATCCTTGAACGTCACCTTGTTCTGCGACTCGTTGAGAAGGCGCGCGCGGGACTTGCCAAAGCTCATCGCTTTGCCGCCCGACGCCTGAAGCTGCCGCATGAAGAACAGAAGAATGCCGACCAGGAAGATCATCGGGAGCCATGTGACCAGAATGCTAGTCCAGAGGCTGTTCTGGTCTTCCGGCAGGTACTCGACGCTCACCTCGTGATCGAGCAGCTGCTGGTTGATCTGCTCGCCCATGATGCCGACCGTGACCTTCTCGTTGCGAGGTCCGCGCTGCCCTTGCGGCGCGGCATCGTCGGCCGACTTGAGCCAATAGGTGTACTCGCCGCTGTTCTCTTGCGGTCGGATTTTGACCTTCTTGACCTTGCCTTCGGAAACGTCGGTGACGAACTCGCTGAAGGGCACGCTCCGCGGTTGCTCTTCACGGGCGACGACATTGAAGATCACGATGCACATCAGGATCACGATGACCCAGAAGAGCAGTGTTTTTTGGCTTTGCTTCATTCGATAAGATGCGGCCCAAGGCTCGGGAGTGAGATTACTCGTAGACTCCGGCCGCTCCCTTCTTTGTGAGGCCGCTGAGCCTGCTTGGCAACCATCGTCCGGGGCCGTGGTTCAGGGTCGATGGCTGCGTGTCCTACGATGCGCACGATATTCTAGCTTAAGGCCCCTTTCCTCGCGGAAAACCGCCCATCCCGATCCTAGCAAGACCTCTCCGCCGCCCCGAAGAAGTTGGCCGATCTGGGACAGATGGGCGCGGTTCGGGGTGACCCCGGTGCGAGCAGCGATCCACTCCCGGATCCAGTGGAGGCGGACGGGGGGCTCGAAGCCAAGCAGGGTTTCGACGTCGATCGGCCCCGAATCGTCCAAAGAGAGGGGCGGCGCCTGGCCGGCCACGAAGGCCTGAAGCTCGCGCGCCTCGTCGGCCAGCGCGGCCAGGTGCTCGACGACACGAGGGTCCTCCGCCTCGAGCACGGGAATCACCTCGTGCCGGATTCTGATCCGCTCGAACGCCGGCTGGTGGTTGGAAGGGTCATCGACGAAGGGCAGCTGATGTTCGACGGCATACGCACGAACCGTAGTGCGCTCGCAGTCGATCAGAGGTCGAACGATGCCGTCTTTGCGCTTGGGCTCGATTCCAGCGAGTCCTCGCACGCCGGCGCCTCGCAACACCCTTGCGAGGACGGTCTCGGCTTGGTCGCTCCGCGTGTGCCCGACTGCAATGCAGCGGGCCGATCGACGTACTGCGAGATCGTGGAGCGCATCGTATCGGAGGTCGCGCGCGCGGGCTTGAAGCGACCCGCCGTCCGGTTGGACGTCGACTTGGGCAGACACGAACGGAAGGCCGAGTGAACCTGCGAGCGCTTCCACCTGCCGGACCTCGTCGGCGGACTCCGGACGCAAGCCGTGGTCGATCGATGCGACAGAGAGCGTAACGCCAAGCTCCTTTCGAAGGCGGTGCAAGACGTGAACGAGGACGGTCGAATCGGGTCCGCCCGAACATGCAACGAGCACGTGGTCGCCCGCCTCGAGCAAGCCTCTGTCGCGCACGGTCCGCCGCACGATCGGAAGGAGCATGCTGACGAGGCTAGAACGCGCCTGAGAAGAGGGAAAGTCGGATTTCCCGGCGGGCACGGAGCCCGCCCATTCTGAGGGTCTCGGCCGTATCGTTCGGGGCAAGCGAGATCGCGACGTCTGGCGTTGCGAGTCGAATGCCCGAGCGGGTCTTTCTCACAAACCCGGTACCCGCCTCCGCGAGCTCGCGCGCGCGACGTTCCCGGCGGCTTTGAATCTTGACCTGCGACTCGGGCTCCCAGCTCTCTTGACGCTCTTCACGCACGCCCTTCACTGTGACGAGCACCGCGGGGATGACGCCTGCAAGACCGACGACGAGCACCGCGACAGACCCTTTCTCACGACCCGGCTTGTCGAGCGCGTAGTACCCGGCGAGCGCGCCGCCGGCTGCACCGACGATCGGAAACACGGTCAGGGCCCAGACCTTGTTGAGCCCGGCCGCCGAAGGAATGATCAATCCGAGCTCGGCGCCGACGAGCCCGAGCCCGATGGTGCCCTTGGGCGTCGCCTCGATCTGACGGATCGCCGACGGATCGACGGGCTCGTCCTGCGCATACAACGCACTCGGAGCCGCGAGCGTCATGAACGCCGCGAGCAATGCAATCGCACATGCAAATCGAGTCGAGACCAAAACCCCTCCGGCGCTGCCGCACGCCACATTACACGCAGGCCGAAAACCCGGCAACTGCGGCACCTTACACTGCGTGGTTTCACCTTGAATTCGGGGCCTCCGGGTCCAAAAATCGCCCGATGCAGGAACGCGACTTCGAAGCTCTTCTGGTCGAGCAGGACGGTCACATCGTCACACTCACCTTCAATCGGCCCGAAAAGAAGAACCCGCTGAGCCAGGAGCTCGTCAACGAGCTGCTCTGGGCGCTCGATGACGCCGAGGAAGATCCCGACGTGCGGGTCATCATCCTGACCGGTGCCGGAAATGCGTTCAGCGCGGGCGCGGATCTCAAGGGAATGAACGCCAGCAGGGGGAAGCTCGAGAAAAAGGGCGAGTTCGACGATCTCCTCCTCCGCTTCGATACGCTTCAGAAGCCGATCATCGCCCGGATCCCAGGGTACGTCATGGGAGGCGCGATGGGGATCGTGGCCTGCTGCCACTTCGCCATCGCGTGCGAAAGCGCCGTGCTCGCAACGCCCGAGATCAAGCGGGGCCTCTTCCCCATGATGATCACCGCCGTGCTGCGTCGAGTGATCGCGCCCCGAGAGCTGATGAAGCTCATGCTCCTCGGGGAGCGCATCTCGGCCGAGAAGGCCAAAGAGATCGGGCTCCTCACCGAGGTCGTGCCCGACGACGAGCTCGACGCGCGCGTCGCGGAGGTCGCCGGGACCTTGGCGAAGCAGTCCCCGACCGCGATGCGGATGGGTTTGAACGCCGTTCACAAGCAGCGGGACATGAGCGCCGAAGAGGCCCTGCCCTTCCTCCGCGAGCAACTCTATGCGCTGCTCGCGAGCGAAGATGCGAAAGAAGGCCTTGCTGCGTTTTTTCAGAAGCGCGAGCCTCAGTGGACGGGGCGCTAGTCGACGACGTCCTTGACCAAGAACTCGACCGCGCCGCGCCCCACCCAGTGGTCCGGTTGAATCTCGCCGACGACGCGTAGCTCCGTCCGCCCCTCGACCCGTTCGAAGAGCCCCGGCGCGAACGCGCGAATCCGCTCTTGGCCGATCTGGAGCTCGAGCTTCGCGTGTGCCCCGCCCTCGCCCACCGCGTTCGACTCGACGACGAGAGCGTCCGCTTGAAAGAGCGGAGCCTCGAACGCTTGGCCGAATGGTCCGAGCCTTCTGAGGTCGTCGCTCGTCGGAAGCCGAAACGGGCCGCCAAGCGCGAGGTCGATTTCCACGGTCGCCGAGCTGTTCAGCGTGTCGCGCGGCGAGGCGTCTGCAAACGCCGCACGAAACCGTTCAAGCATCGTAGCGTCGACGGACAGACCCGCGGCCGCACGGTGCCCTCCCCAGGCGGTGAGCGTCTTCGTGCATTGCTCGAGAGCCGAGTGGACGTCGAAGTCGCCCACGGTCCGGACGCTGCCATGGCCGTACTCACCGTCGAACGCGACGACGGCCGCGGGAACTCCGAGCCGCTCGACGATACGCGCGGCAACGATTCCCACGACGCCGCGGTGCCAATCGGGGCTCGCCAGGACGACGCCGTGCGAGGGTGTCTCTCCATAGAGCTCGATCGCCTGGGCGAGTGCCTCTTCGGTCGCGCGAGCTCCAAGGGCCTTTCGCTCGTCGTTTCGCGCTTCGATGTCACCGAGAAGCCGTCGGGCGTCCGCCAAGCGCTGCGTCGTCAGGAACTTCAGGGTGAGCTCCGCCTCGCCGAGGCGGCCGGGCGCGTTGAGCTTCGGCGAAAAGCGAAACGCGACGTCCTGCGCGGTGAGGTCACCCGACTCCGGAATTCTCGCGGCTTCCCTCAACAGCTGAAGGGCGGGACGAGCGCTCGACGACGCAAGGCGCTTGAGACCGGCCCGCACCAGTCGCCGGTTGTCCCCCGTCAGAGGGGCGAGGTCCGCGATGGTTCCGACCGCAACGAGGTCGAGCCATCCTCGCACGTCGAGCTTTGAGTCCATCTCGTTCCGAAGCGCTGCTCCGAGGGAGAACGCAAGCCCTGCGCTGCAAAGGCCTTTGTCCGCGAAGCCGCACTCAGGGCGGTGGGGATTCAGAAACGCGAACGCGGGGAGCGTCTCCTCAGGCACGAGGTGATGGTCGACCACGATCACGTCGATGCCGAGTGCGCGCGCACGGGCGATGCGTTCGTGGTCGCTCGACCCGCAGTCGCAGGTGATGAGCAGCCCAGGATTCGCCTCGAGGCACCTCGTCAGCGCGGCGTCGCTCAGCCCGTAGCCTCCGCGGAAGCGGTCGGCGATCAACGTGTGTACGTTGCCACCGAGTACCCGGATGATGTCGCTCAGGATGATCGCCGACGTGGTGCCGTCGACGTCGTAGTCACCGAATACGACGATGCGTTCGCCGGTGCGAATCGCGCGTCCGATACGTTCCGAGGCGAGCGCCCGGTCCGCCATCGGTTCCGGCGAGCTGAGTCCCCGAAGGGTCGCGTCAAGGAGCGGCTCCGCCTCGTCGGCCCGTTCCACTCCGCGATGAAGCAGGACCTGAGCGGCGCTCAGACCGAGGTCGCACGCGTCGGCCAGCATGCGCGCCGCCCGTTCATCGGAAGGCCGCACGCTGTACCGAGCCACCGAATCAGCCTCGCGCGCGGTTGAAGAGCCGTCGATCCATCAACTCGGTGATGGGGGCGGCGATGAAGATCGAGGACACCGTACCGATGAGGATGCCAACGCCGAGAGCGAACGCGATGTCTCGAATCACACCGGTACCGAGAAAGAAGAACGCAGACACGGAAAGCAGTGTCGTAAGCGACGTGACGATGGTTCGAGACAGCATCTGCGACGTGCTGATGTTGATCAGCTCGCGAAGACTCTTGTCGCGGACGCGGACCATGTTCTCTCGAATCCGGTCGTAGACGACGATGGTATCGTTGATCGAGTAACCCATGATGGTGAGCAGCGCGGCCACCGTGGTGAGGTTCACCTCTTTTTGCACCAAGACGTAGACGCCGAGCGTAATCAGAGCGTCGTGAAGCATCGCGATGACGCCGCCCGGAGCGAAACGAAGGTCGAAGCGGAAAGCGACGTACAGCATGATGAATGCAATCGCGTAGAGCAGCGATTGGATCGCAGCGTCGCGGAGCTGTTCACCGGCCTTCGGCCCCACCCACTCGACGCGAAGCACGCTGTCGGGTGCACGCTCTCCGAACGTCTGGGCGAGCTGCTCGGTCAGTTCGTCCGCGACACCAACGAGGTACGCTTCGTAGCGGGGGTCCCGGCTTCCAGCGAGCTGCCGAACGGACCGGACGTTTGCACCTCCCGCCACGAGAGCCTCTTGAAGCTCCTGCTCGAAGATCTCTCCATTGACGCGAATTGTGATCTTGTCGCCGCCGGGGGAGACCTTCATCTCTTGAAGGACGCCCTCGCCCAGCGCGGAGTCGACGGCGGCGCGGATCCTCTCGACCTGGTCGTCGGGCAACGACGACACCTCGCGAACGCGGATGATGTACTGGTTCGGCTCCCCTTCGACGCTCACGACGTCAGGGCGCGAATACCCCGCTGATTCGAGCGCCGCACGAACCTCGGCGGGAGTCGTGTCGCCGTTGAACTGAAGCTGCACTTCGGTGCCACCAGCAAAGTCGATGCCGTAGTTGGGGCCCGGGTAGAAAAGCGAAACGAAGCTCAGAGTGGCCGCGATCGCCAGCACGCCAACGACGGGCGCGCGGTACTTCATGAAGTCGATATAGGCACCGGGTTTGACGAATTCCATGAGTTAGCCCACCCGGAGTCGCTGCACGCGAAGACCGCGCACCAGCCAGTCGAAAAAGACCTTCGAACAGAAGGTGCCCGTGAAGAGGGACGTCGCGATGCCGATGAGGAGCATCGTCGCGAAGCCCTTGATGGGACCCGTGCCGAACTGCCAGAGAACGATGCCTGCGATCGCCGTCGTCAGCTGGCTGTCAAAGACCGAGGAATACGCCCTCGCGTAGCCCTGCTCGACCGCGGAGCGCGGTGACTTCCCGAGCCTCAGCTCCTCACGAATACGCTCGGTGATCAGCACGTTGGCGTCGACCGCCATACCGACGGTGAGCGCGATTGCCGCGACGCCGGGAAGCGTCAACGTCGCGCCGATCCCAGACATCACTCCGAGTAGGAGCAAGAGGTTGAGGAGCACCATGGTGTCGGCAACGAGCCCTGCGACCTCGTAGTAGATCGCCATGAAGATCAACACGAGGAGGATTCCGACCATCGCGCCGAGCGCACCCTTGCGCACCGAGTCCTCGCCGAGCGTCGGGCCAATCAGCTGCTCGTTCGCCGGACGAAGCGGCGCGGGAAGCGCACCGGCCTGAAGCACGACGACGAGGTCCTTCGCCTCTTGGAGGAGCTGATTGCGGTCGAGATACGCGCCGAGCGTGATGCGACCGCGCGCCCCGATTTGCCCCTGAATGACCGGCGCCGACTCGACTCGGTCGTCGAGAACAATCGCCATGCGCTTCCCGATGCTCCGACCCGTGAGGTCCGCCATTCGTGCGGCCCCCCGAGTGTTCATCGTGAAGTCGACCTCTGGGCTACCCGACTGCGGGTCGAAACCGACGGAAGCGTCGTCGAGATCCTCGCCGGTCACTTCCGCGATCCGAAAGAGGTAATAAGTCCGCCACCCTTCGCCGCCGCGCTCTTCGTCGGCGTCCTGACGGCCGATGGCGACTTCGTGGTCGTCGGGGACCGGCAGGGTTGCCGCGTATGCACGAAGCCTGTCTCGGGCGTCTTCTCCAAACGCCTCCGCATAGGTCTGCGAGTCCGCGTTCAGGTAGATGCCCTCTGGCGGCGGAGTGAACACGGCGCGCGAATCGCCTTCGTCATCGACGATCTGAAACTTCAACTGCGCGGTGCGGCTGATGATCGACTTGATGCGCTCGAACGACGCTTCCTGAGCGCCGGGCACCTCGATGATGATGTCGCCGTCGTTCGGACGGGCGATCACCGTCGGCTCGAGAACGCCGAGCGTGTCGATTCGGTTGGTGATGGTGCGCTCCGACTGACGAACCGCGGTCTCGCGCATGTTGGCGAGCTGCTCCTCACGCATGTGAAGGTCGACGACGAGACCGCCCACCCCACTCGCCACGCGCAGGTCGCGGAAGTAGTCGCGGACCCACGTCTTGCTCATCTTGTCGGCGTCGGCCTGATTCGAGAACGTGATGCGAATCGCTCGGACGGCACCACCGTCCTTATCCACGCGCTCGACCTTGCACCGCGACTGAATCTCTTGGAGTTTCGCCTGATCGAGGTCGTCCGCCTCTTCCTGCGAGACGATGCCGATGAGAACGCCACACTGGCGCTGCACCTGCTCGGCGAGTCGGTCGCGCCGGTCGCGAATGTATTCGTCGACCTCGACCTCATACATCAACCGAAGGCCACCCTTGATGTCGAGCCCCGGATTGATTTGGTTGTCGAAGTTCTCTTTGACGATTTCGGGGCAAGGCAACCAGCGGTCGATGCTCGGCCAGAGGGCAAGAAAGCCCAACACTGCAGAGCCAACCACGATCGCCAAACGAAAATACCAGCCTCGATCCATGATCCTCGCCTGTACGCTCAGCTTTTCTCTTCGGGAACCTGGTCTAAGCCCGCGATGTGGGTACGGAGGACCTTGACCCGAGTACGGTCCGCGACCTCGATGGTGACGTCACGCTCGTCGAGCGCCGTGACCTCGCCACGCATCCCGCCGTTGGTGCGAACGATGTCGCCCTTCTTGAGCTCGCTCAGCATCTGGTCGTGCTGCTTCTGCCTCTTTTGCTGAGGGCGAATCATCACGAAGTAGAGCACCGCGAACATCAGCAGAAGGAAACCGATCTGCTCGGTGCCACCGCCGCAGCCCATCGGGCCTGGGGGAGGCGTACCGCCGCCACCGGTTGGAGCTGCCGCAGGCGGCCCACCACTGACCTCCGGCTGAAGCAAAATCGACAATAATGAGTAGAGCACCGCGAACCCTCAATGCTGTTGGAGCCCGGAAGCACAATGCTTCCCGGGCTCCCGAACGCGGCCGTTTCTACTCCATGCCCACAACCAGGTCAACTCAGCGAAATTGCGGATTTATGCTATGAGAGCGCGACCCCCGATTGGTGGGGGTAAGGAGCGGACGACCGATGGTGGATAAGGTGGACAAGATCTGGTTCGACGGGGAACTCATTCCGTGGGAGCAGGCCAACGTTCACGTACTGACGCACACGCTTCACTACGGGCTTGGCGTCTTCGAGGGCATCCGCTGCTACAAGCTTCGGGACGGTCGCAGCGCGATCTTTCGTTTGGAAGAGCACATCCGACGACTGTTCGATTCGGCCCACATCTGCATGCTCCCGATGCCTTACAGCAAGGAGCAGCTGACCGAGGCATGCATCGCCACCGTCCGCGAAAACGGCCTCGACGAATGCTACCTTCGTCCGATCGCCTTCATGGGGTCAGGTGAAATGGGCCTCGGCGCCCGCTCGAATCCGACGCACGTCGCCGTCGTGGCGTGGCGATGGGGAGCCTATCTCGGTGAGGAGGGCCTCAAGCGAGGCATCCGGGCAAAAGTGAGCTCGTTTCAGCGAGCGGCTGTGAACACCTTGATGAGCAAGGGAAAGATCAACGGCCACTACGTGAACTCCATCCTTGCGAAGCGCGAGGTCCAGGCGATCGGCTACGACGAGGCCATCATGCTCGACACGCAGGGCTACGTGAGCGAAGCCAGCGGCGAGAACATCTTCGTGGTCCGGGACGGCGAGGTGGCGACGCCTCCGATGGGCGCATCGATCCTCGCCGGCATCACGCGGAGCTCGGTCATCGAGGTGATGCGGGGCATCGGCCTGACCGTGCACGAGCGCCTGATCTCGCGAGACGAGCTCTACATCGCCGACGAAGTCTTCATGGTCGGCACGGCCGCGGAGGTGACTCCGGTACGCGAGCTCGACGACCGCCGGATCGGAATTGGCTCCCGCGGCCCGATTACCGAACAGGTTCAAGGCGCCTACTTCGACGCGGTCCGCGGCGTCAACGCCCCCAACCAAAACTGGCTCACGATCATCTAATCATCTAGGGGACACGC
>CBFCWN010000055.1:0-26578 GCA_965601515.1 uncultured Myxococcales bacterium
GCGGCGCTCTTAGCAGGATCCTGACAGCCTGTCGCATCTGGGTTGTACCCGGGCTCGGACCCTGGCACGGTCTCCGCCGTGTCAAGCCGAACTCAACAGACATTCTGCCGAATCTGCGAGGCTACCTGCGGATTGACGGCGACGGTCGACGGCGACCGGGTCGTCTCGCTCGAGCCCGACGACAAGCACGTCGTCAGTCGCGGTTACTCCTGCATCAAGGGTCTTCGCTACCATGAGATTCACCACTCGCCGGATCGCCTCCGCGTCCCGTTGAAACGTGTCGGTGACGGGTACGAAGAGATTTCCTGGGAGCAGGCCCTCGATGAAATCGGCGCGAAGGTTCGGCAGCTCGTCAATGACCACGGCGGTGACTCGGTGTCTGCGTATCTCGGGAATCCGATTTCCTTCAGCCTGCTTCCGCCGATTCTCACGGCCGCGTTTCTTCAGGGGCTTGGTTCCCGAAACCTGTTCCAGACCGGTTCGCAGGACTGCAACAACAAGTTCGTCGTGGCAGAGCGGATGTACGGCTTCCCATTCATCCAGCCGTTTCCCGACGTCGACCGGACGGAATGCCTCATCATCGTCGGTTCGAACCCCGCTGTTTCGCGAGCGAGCTTCATCCAGCTGCCCGACCCGATCCGGAGGCTAAGGGCGATCGAGTCCCGAGGTGGAAAGGTCTTTCACGTCAACCCGCGCCTGACCGAGACCGCAAAGCAGCTCGGAACGCAGGTCTTCATTCGGCCGGACACCGACATCTATTTTCTCCTCAGCTTTCTTCACGAGGTCCTCGCGCGTGACGCCGTGGACTGGGATCGTGTCGACCGACACATGCGGGGTTTCCACGCGTTGAGCCTCGTCGCCGAGCCGTGGTCGCCTGAGCGCACCGAAGAGGTCACGGGAGTCCCCGCCGCGACGCTTCGGGACATGGTATCCGACTACCTCGGCGCGAACGGGGCAGCACTTTCCATGTCGACGGGCGTGAACCAGGGAAGCCACGGGACGCTCTCGTTTTGGATCCTCGAAGCGATCAATGCGATCACGGGCAATCTCGATCGACTGGGAGGCACTCTGGTCGGCCAGGGCTTCATTAAGAACTTCCCGAAGTTCGCGCGTAGAGGCGGACACACGATGCGGAAGGACGTCTCTCGCGTCGGACGACTGCCTTCGGTGGCCGATACGTTTCCCGCCGGACTCATGGCCGACGAAATCCTTACACCTGGAGAGGGCCGGATCCGCGCGCTCTTTTGTGTGTCTGGCAACCCGCTTCTCACGGTGCCGAACAGCAACGGCCGTCTCGAACGGGCGCTCGAGGAGCTCGAGCTTCTCGTCGTCATCGACATCTTCAAGAACGAGACGGCCAACCATGCCCACTACATCTTGCCGGGCAGCAGTGCGTTGCAGCGACCGGACTTGCCGTTTGTCTTCCAATCGCTGATGGGGGTGCAGCCGATTCCCTACGCTCAGTACACCGATGCGGTCGTCCCGCTCGACGGCGAGCAACGCGACGAGACGATGATCTTGCTGCAGCTTGCGAAAGCCTGCGGGTCGCGCCTTTTCGGGTCGCGCCTGCTCAGCCTGATCGCGAACACCGGGCTTTCGCTTGGGCTCACCACGGAGCGGCTCCTTGGTATGATGGCGAGAGCGTTTCGGCTCGGATCGCTCGAGAGCCTTCGCAAGGAACCCCATGGGCGCCTCCTCCCACCCCACGAAGGCGGCGATTTCCTCGGCTCTCGGGTCGTCACCGACGATGGCCGCGTCGATCTGGCGCCGGCGGATCTCGTCGAGGCGTCTGCCGATCTCGACGCAGACTTCGAGATCGAACGTTCGCGGAGGGGAGAGCTCAAGCTGATCAGCAAACGCGAGCAACACAGCCACAACAGCTGGCTTCACAACCATCCGCGCTTCGTCGAGGGGAAGCGATCGACGAACTACCTCTACATGCATCCGGAAGACGCAAAGCGGGTCGGCGTGGAGGCCGGTGCGATGGTGGAGGTGAAGAGCAGCGTCGCGGCGGTCCGGCTTCCCGTTCAGCTCACCGAAGAGATGATGATCGGCGCGGTGGCGCTGCCGCACGGTTGGGGCCACCAGAACGCGGACGGGCTAAGCGTCGCCAGCAAGACCACAGGTGCGAACGTGAACCTCTTGGCGGCCGATGGCCCCGAGCAGTTGGAATACTTCTCCGGGATGGCGAAGCTGAACGGGATCTGGGTGGAGGTAACCCCAGCCCCTTAGCCGGGCGACAAGAGCTTGACCGAGTCCCGCTCCGAGAGCTTCGACCACCAGCGCTCGATGTGTTCGAGTCCTTCGATAGGCAGCTCCAACACCTGTCCGTAGGCGAAGTTCAGACCGACTACGAAGTCAGCGAGCGTGAGTGTCTCACCTGTGACGAACTCGTTGTTGGAGAGCTGGCCATCGAGCACCGTCGCGTACTTTCGGAACTGCTTGTTCGCCGCTTCGACGATACTGAGGTCCGGATTGCCGCGGCTGAAAAACTTCTGACCGAAAAGCTTGAGCGCTTCCTTGTTCAAGTGGTTCGCGTCCCAGAACATCCAGCGGAGAATGTCGTAGCGCTTCGCGGACTGCGGCCACAGCTCGGTCTCGTTCTTCCCGGCGAGGTAACAGAGAATTGCGTCTGACTCCCACATCACGGTGTCGCCATCGACGAGCGTCGGGACTTTGCCGTTCGGATTCAGCGCCAGGTACTCCGGGGTTCGCTGTTCGCCGGCGCGAAGATCGACCGTGTGGGTCTCGAGGTCGAGGCCAAGCTCGGTGGCCACGGCGTGAACCTTTCGGGCGTTCGGGGAAAAGAGGTTCGTGTACAGTTTCATCGCGGTTCTCCTTCGCTTTTGACTCGTATCGCGACGTGACCGTGAGGTTACGCACGATCTGGGCGATCAAGGGATTGTAAAAGTTGTGTCATTGGGCCTCGCCAATCTCGCGGCTGAACCTGAGGTCTGCCATACACGAAGCACGCGCCGCGCGCGAAGGAGGCCCATGCTGAAGCGAACGATCGGTCATGCCTTTTTGAAGGCCGCGGGATGGAAGGTCGAGGGAAGCCGTCCGCCCATCGACCGCTATGTCATCATCGCGGCCCCACACACGTCGAACTGGGACATGCCGTTCATGCTCGCGTTTGCCTTCATCTACGACATTCCGGTTCGCTGGATGGGCAAGCACACCCTGTTCAAGCCTCCCTTCGGTCCGTTCATGAAGATGCTCGGCGGGATGCCCATCGTTCGGCATCGTCCGGGTGGCATCGTCGAGCAGATGGTCGAGGCCTTCGAAGAGAACGATGAGCTCGTCCTGATGGTTCCAGCCGAGGGGACCCGCTCGTACGTCGACTACTGGAAGTCTGGCTTCTACCGTATCGCCGTCGCCGCCGACGTCCCGGTGGTGCTTTCCTACCTCGACTTCAGTCGCAAGGAAGGCGGAATCGGCCCAGCGCTTAAGATGACGGGCGACGTCCACGCGGACATGGACAGGATTCGCGCATTCTACGCGGGCAAGACCGGGCTCAGGCCGGAGAACGTCGGCGTGATTCGGCTTCGCGAAGAGGACGTCGAAGAGGTTCTCGAGCATGGAACGGATTCTTACGCCGTCGACCGTCTCGCAGGAAACCTGTAACGCGTCGCGCCTCTAGACGTCCTTTACATCAGCCGTCCGATGTCGGAAGGTCGAGGTTGTCTGCGTTCGTGATGCGGGCGCAGCGGAAAGGCGCCGAATGAGCGACGACAAGGCCCGCTGGTTGAAGGTGCTCGAGGCAGACGAGCTGCCCGAGGGGAGAGTGAAACCCGTCACGTGTGAGCACCGAACGCTCTGCATGACTCACTACCAAGGTCAATACGGCGCGCTCGACAACAAGTGCCCCCACCAGGGAGGACCGCTCGGCGAAGGGTCCATCGAGAAGGGGCTGCTCCGCTGTCCGTGGCACGGATGGGATTACGACCCTCTGACAGGCAAGTCGCCCGGCGAGTTCGACGACGGCGTCGACGCCTTCCCGGTCGAGGTCCGTGAGGATGGCATCTACGTTCAGCTTCCAGAAGAGGCGCCGCACGTTCGTACGTCGAGCGACGTCATGGTGGAGACGCTGGTCAATTGGGGCGTGAAATGGGTCTGGGGCATGGTCGGCCACTCGAATCTCGGGTTCGCGGACGCGATGAGGCGTCAGGAAGAACAGGGTGCGCTCAACTACATCGGGATTCGGCACGAAGGCGCCGCTTCGTTCGCAGCGTCCGCGTACGGCAAGCTGACGGGTCGACCGGCGGCGTGCTTTTCGATCGCAGGGCCGGGCGCGACCAACATGCTGACCGGGCTGTGGGATGCGAACGTGGATCGAGCTCCGGCGCTCGCGCTCACCGGACAGGTGCCGACCAAACTGATCGGTCGCGGCGCCTTTCAGGAGGTCGACCTCGCCGCCGCATACGGAGGGGTCGCAACGTACACGGCCGTGCCCGCAAAAGACTCAGACTTCGCAGAGCTGGCAAGTCTCGCGTGCAAGCACGCCATCGTCGAACGGGGTGTCTCCCACATGGTATTCGCCGACGACGTGCAGGTGGTGGAAACGCCCGACAGTAAAGCCGGCACTCCCGAGGGCCGTGTGACACCGCTCGACATCACGCCGCCCGAAAGTTCGCTCGACGAAGCTCTCAGCAAGATTCGAGAGGCGAAGCGTCCGGTCGTCATCGTCGGCCACGGGGCGAGGTTTTCGATGGACCCCGTCATCGAGCTCGCCGACGCACTCCACGCGCCGGTCATGACGACGTTCAAGGGCAAGGGCCTCATCGCCGACGACCATCCGCTTGGGTGTGGCGTTCTCGGCCGAAGCGGCACGCCGGTCGCGAGCTGGTTCATGAACGAGGCCGACCTGCTCATCGTGTTCGGCGCGAGCTTCAGCAATCACACCGGCATCACGAGCTACAAGCCCATCGTGCAGGTGGACTACGACCCCATGGTGCTTGGACGCTTCCATTCCGTCACCGTTCCCGTCTGGGGCGAAATCGGCATCACCGCGAAGCTGATGAAGGAGCGCCTAGGGTCGACACAGGCAGAAGATCAACGCGGCGACGTCGTCGAGCGCTGGCGTATATGGCGCGATGAGAAGGCGCGGCGCCTTGCGGAAACCACCGACCAGGGCGTCCACTCCGCGGCCATCTTCGCCGCCCTGACGGCGGTGGCGCCCGACGACGCGATCCTCGCAGTCGACGTAGGAAACAACACCTATTCGTTCGGGCGCTACTTCGAGTGCAAACGGCAGTCGGTACTCATGAGCGGCTATCTTGGCTCCATCGGCTTCGGATATCCGGCGGCCATGGGCGCGTGGGCCGCGACCCAGGAAGACGACCCTCGTTTCGCGGGCCGGAAAGTCATCGCGGTGACCGGCGACGGTGGTTTCGCTCAGTACATGGGTGAGGTGACCACGGCGGTGAAATACGGCATGGACATCGTGCACGTGCTGCTCAACAACGGCGAGCTCGGGAAAATCAGCAAGGAGCAGCGATCGGCCGACTACGACGTCTGGCAGACGTCGCTCCAGAACCCACGTTTCGCCGAGTATGCCGAGCTCTGCGGGGCGTGGGGCATTCGTGTGACGAAGGCCGAAGAGCTCGAGGGCGCGTTGAAAGAAGCCATCGCCCACACCGGGCCCGTGATGGTTGAGGTTCTCGCGGACGCGCTTTTGGTCTAAGGGGAGTCGTCATGACCGTCACCCAGCTTCGAGCCCCACACAAAGTACCCGTAGCGAAGTGGAGCGCGCTCGCCGATCGGGCTCCCAGCTATGCCTTGGTTGCCGGGGTGGACCTCGTGGTCATCCGCTACGACGACGACGTGTCCGTGCTCTACGGACGCTGTCTTCATCGCGGTGCGCTGATGGCGGATGGCCACATCGAAGGAGACGACCTGATCTGTGGCGTCCACGGGTGGGACTACCGCTACGACACCGGCGTGAGCTCGTACAACAACTCCGAGGTGCTCCGTAAGTTTCGTTCCTGGATCGATGCGGACGAGGACCAGGTGCTCGTGGACGAGACGGAGATTCGCGCGTTCGCCGAGGAATCTCCACAGCCGTACGACCGCGATGCCTACCTCGGTCTCTACGCCGACGTGCACGGCACCGAGGACGAGCCCTTCAACAAGCAGATCCAGGAGCTCGCCCGTAACGGCCTGAAGAACGTGGGGCACGACGGACCGGTCTCCGCCATGGGCGTCTCGCGCCTCGAGCTTCCCTGCTGGGACGACGTGCTCTTGTTGACCGCCCAGCTTGCGACCAAGCCGCTTCTCAAAGACGTTGACGTCGGGTCCGAAGTCGTGATTGGTCCGAACGCGAAGAAGCCGCTCACGCTCGACATTCCGCTCTTCGTGAGCGACATGAGCTTTGGGGCCCTCAGCAGCGAGGCCAAGATCGCGCTCTCGAAGGGCGCGGAAATGGCGGGGACCGGTATCTGCTCGGGGGAGGGCGGCGCGCTTCCGGAGGAAGAGGAAAACAACTCTCGTTATTTCTACGAGCTCGCTTCGGGGCGGTTCGGGTGGAGCCTCGACAAGGTCAAAGCGTCGCGGGCGTTTCACTTCAAGGCGGGGCAGGGCGCGAAGACGGGGACGGGCGGCCATCTCCCGGGCGCGAAGGTCACGCCGGCCATTGCAAAAGTTCGGGGACTCCAACCGGGCGAGGACGCCATCAGCCCGGCGACATTCCCCGACCTCCACGGGCCCGAGGACTTCGCGCGCGTGGCGGAGGACGTTCGAAACGCAACGGGCGGAATTCCGATCGGCTTCAAGATGAGCGCGCAACACATCGAAGACGACATCGACTTCGCGCTCGAAGCCGGCGCAGACTACGTGATCCTCGACGGACGGGGAGGCGCGACGGGTGCAGCCCCAAACATCTTCAAGGACAACATTTCTGTACCGACCATGCCGGCGTTGGCGCGGGCTCGTCGTCATCTCGATGCGCGAGACCGAAACGACGTCACCCTCGTCATCACGGGGGGGCTCCGTACCGCGAATGACTTCGTGAAGGCGCTTGCTCTTGGCGCCGATGCCATTGCGATCGCCAACTCCGCGATTCAGGCCATCGGCTGTCTCGGTATGCGTGCGTGCAACACCAACAACTGCCCCGTCGGCATTGCGACGCAGAAGGAGCATCTGCGCGCGCGCCTCGACATCGAGAAGTCCGCCGAGCAGCTCTACAACTTCCTGAACGCCACCACGGAACTGATGAAAGTGCTCGCGCGCGCGTGCGGCCACTCACACTTGTCCGATTTCCGGCACGAGGACCTCACCACCTGGGACCGCGACATCGCGACCCTCACTGGGATACGCTACGCAGGCGTCGAAACGCCATGAGCTGGAAGCCGATCGGCGCGGTGTTGCCGACGAGGCTCGGTCAAGCGTGCCTCGAGCTGCACTGGGCGGCGCAGCTCGTGAGCGCTCCCGGCGCGGCCTGGCTCCCGCCCCAAGACGACTATTCCCAGACCAACTTGGGGTGGGACGAGCGCCTCGGCGTTCTCCTCGGTCGCTCTGTCGGCGAGGAACGACTTCGAGCAGCACTCGTCTTCGAGGCCCTCGAGCTGGTCGTGTTGGAGGGCGCGCGTGAGGTGGCCACGCTCGAGCTCGCGGGACACGGCGTCGATGCCGCGCTGGCCTGGCTTGGCGAACACATGCGTCCCGATGCCGCGCCGCCGTCTCTTCTGACGCACGACATGCCCGACCATTCGGTGGCTCATGGCGCGGCCTTTTCGGAAGGCGATGAGGACGGGCGCGCCGAGCTCGCGCTTTGGTTTTCGAACGCGACGGGTGCCATCCATCAGGCCGTGGCCGATGAACCGAGTGCATCCCTGGTTCGCTGCTGGCCGCACCACTTCGATGTCGCAAGTCTGGTCGTACTCGATGCCCAAGCGGATGCCGAAACCGCGCGGAGCATCGGCGTCGGTTTTTCGCCGGGCGACGCCTCCTACGATCAGCCGTACTTCTACGTGAATCCGTGGCCCTATCCGCTGGCAGCGGCGCTGCCTTCGCTCGACGGCGCGGCCGAGTGGCACACGGAAGGCTGGACGGGCGCCGTGCTGACGGGCGAGCGGATTCTCGACTCGGGCGCGACCCACCAAGGCAGGCTCGTCGCCGAAGAGATCAAGCAGGCGATGGCCGCATGCCGCCAGGCGCTCGCGCACTAGCGGCTGAGTAGCAGAACGCTGACTCCGGCGGCAATCGCAAGAACCTGCGGCCATCCTGGCAGTGCGGGTTTCTCGTGTTCGTGAGCCCAGTCGTGGGTCACGACGTGGAGTAGCAGCCCACTCACCGCGGCTTCGATCCAAGGTTCTCCGCGGGTCCACGTTCCGAGCGAGGTCTGGTGCGCGATCACGACGCCGAGCGAGCCGAAGAGTGCAAGTCCGGCGGCGCGCCGAACCCCGCTTTTCCAACCGTGAGCCGCGGTGAACGCAAGCGTGATCAAAGCGGTCACCGGTATCGAGTGCGCCGCGATTGCGACCAGGGTGTCACCGTGGTGATGGCCGGCGTGGGCATCACCCATGAACGAGCCGAGCGCTACGCCATCACCGAGTTTGTGAAGTGCGAGGCCCCAGTAGCTGAGCTCTAGGCCTTTGGTCGACGAGTGGTCGTGCTCCGGGTCTTCGTGTCCGGCTCGCTCGATGAGCCAGGGAGCCAAGAACGCGGCCACGACGGCGAACAACACTTGGTAGCCGCCTCGGCTCACCGCGTCGGGGATCAGACTACCGACGACGACCGAGACCGCCGATACGATCGCGAACGTACGGACCGCATCGAGCCATCGCCCGCGCCCCGGAGCGACGAGTCCAAGCGCCGCTCCACTCGCGACAGACACGACGATGATGGTAATCGGCCAGAGCACCGAGTCGGCTTACCACACTCGGTGGCGGAGCGGATTCAGAGAGTCAGGGTCTCGGCTTCGAGCTCGGCTTCTTTGAGTGCGTACTCTTGAGCGCAGGCCGAGCAGGCGATCGACTCTTTGGCGATCTCGTACCCAGCTCCGCCCGGATCGTCCTGGAACTTCGACCGACGGCCGGAGCTCGCCCGCTGTGCTTTGCTGCGGCTCGGGTATTCGGTGGGACGACGCTCCGTCACCACCTTCGACGCCCGCTCTCCGGGGCGCGACACTCGATTGCAAAGCTCACATCGGTACATTCCTGGGACTCCTCCGTTTGAGAACCGGCGGTGTGTCACATGGCCAGAGCACCGGCAAGTCGAGGGTCAGGCGCCGAGAAGCCGCGCGATTTGAGGGGCGGCGTACGTCAGAACGCCGTCGGCTCCGGCTCGCTTGAAGCAAAGCATGCTCTCGAGGAGCACCTTTTCCCAGTCGAGCCAGCCACGGTCGGCCGCGCCGCGCAGCATCGCGTATTCCCCGCTCACCTGATAGGCGAACGTGGGGACGCCGAATTCGTCTTTCACCCGACGGACGATGTCGAGGTAGGGCATGCCCGGTTTGACCATCACCATGTCGGCGCCCTCGTCGATGTCGAGGCCGACCTCGCGAAGGGCTTCGTCCGTGTTTGCGGGGTCCATTTGGTAGGTCCGCTTGTCCGCGGAGCCGAGATTGGTGGAAGAGCCCACCGCATCTCGGAAGGGCCCGTAGAACGCGGACGCGTACTTGGCCGAGTAGGCGAGGAGGCTGACCTCGGTGAGCCCCTCGGAGTCGAGTGCATCGCGAATCGCCCCGATGCGACCGTCCATCATGTCGCTCGGCGCGATGACGTCGCACCCCGCCTGTGCCTGTACGAACGCCTGCTGGCATAGCACGTCGACGGTTTCGTCGTTCATGATCTTCCCGTCGCGCACGATGCCGTCCTGTCCGTGCGTGGTGTACGGATCGAGGGCCACGTCGCAAATCACGCCGACGCCTTCGTGCGCTTCTTTGATGGCCCGTACGGTGCGGCAGACGAGATTGTCGGCGTTGGTCGCCTCTTTCCCGTCGTCGCTTTTCAGCTCCTGAGGAGTGACCGGAAAGATGGCCACCGCTGGGATCCCGAGGCTCTTCGCCTCGCCGACCGCCTCGACCACCAAATCGATGCTGAGCCGCTCGACCCCCGGCATCGACGGCACCGGCGTCCGTGCCTGCGCCCCTTCCTGCACGAACATCGGCCAAATCAGGTCGTCGGGCGACACCCCGGATTCCCGCGTCAGCCGTCGCACCCACTCGTTTGCACGATTGCGCCGCAACCGCGTCCCCGGAAACTCCGCCATGCCCCATCTTAGCACGGGGACACGCGGCCCCCTCAAAACCCCAACCATTCCAACCCCTTCCACACCAACCCGCGCGATTTGCGAAAAACCCATGGTACTCCGTCGTACGACCAGCCCGCGCGGTCAGGTTTCCGACGGCCGGATCGGCGCTATCTTTCCTATGTGCGTCCTCCTGTTCTTGCTTTGTCTGCCGCGCTCCTGGTCTCTGCGTGCACCACGACGATGACCGGGCGACGCCAGCTCACGCTGATCAGCGAGGACAAGATGGACGCGATGGGCATCGCCACGTTCGCGAACATCAAGCAGGAAGGCACCCTGAGCCAGGATCCGGGGGTCACCGAGTACGTCGTCTGCATCACCCGTGCGCTGCTCGAAGTCGTTCCGCCCGAGTACGGGCCCGACGACGGGCGCTGGGAGGTCCTCGTCTTCGAGGACACCTCGCCGAATGCGTTTGCGCTTCCCGGGGGCAAGATCGGTGTCAATTCAGGGATGCTCGAAGTTGCCACGACGCCCGGGCAGCTTGCCGCAGTCATCGGGCACGAGGTGTCGCACGTGTTGCTCAACCACGGCAACGAGCGGATGTCTCAATCGATGTTGGCCGATGCGACGGTCAATGCCGCGTCGATCGCTGCGGGTGCGGCTGCTCCTGGCTACGGAGAGATGGTCGCCGGCGGGCTCGGCGTAGGTACACAGTTCGGATTTCTGTTGCCGTTCAGCCGCAAGCACGAAAACGAGGCCGACGAGGTTGGTCAGATGTTCATGGCGGAGGCCGGTTTCTATCCGGCCGAGGCCATCGTCCTCTGGCAACACATGGCCGAGCAGGGCGGCGACGAGATCAAGCAGTGGCAGTCGACTCACCCCTCCGATGAGACGCGCATCGAGCGCCTGCATGAGAACCTCCCGCTCGCGATGCAGGAGTTCGAAAGGGCTCGTGCGGCTGGGCGCGACCCGCAGTGCGAGCCGCCCCCGGACGAGTGGATCAATCCGGAAGCGCTTCCCTAGGCGTGCTTTTCGACGAAGCCGCGCACCGCGGTGCCGATCTCGACCGGTGAGTCTTCTTGGATGAAGTGAAGACCCTTCACGGTGACCTCTTCTTGGTTCGGCCACCCGCGAGCGAACTTGCGCTGCGCCCCGATGAGGATGTTTCCGGGCTTGGCATTCACGAAGAGCTTAGGGAGCGACTCGTCTTCGCTGAGCCACTTCGAGTAAGCCTCGACGATTTCGTGAACGTCCGCCGGCTCGCCCCCGACGGGAATCTGGCGTGGCCAGGTGAGGGTGGGGCGGCGGGATTCGCCGGGCTCTGTATAACGCGCACGGTAGCGGCTCATCTCCTCTTCGCTCAGTGGGCGCATGATCGAAGACGGGAGGATGCGTTCGATGAAGACGTTCTTCGTGAGGATGATCTCCTCGCCCGCCGGCGAGCGGATGGCCTGGAAGATCTTCTGCGCGGGTTCCGGCCAGTCGTCCCAGCTTGCGATGGGGCCGACGATTGCCTCCATGTACGCGATGCCACGGACCTGGTCGGCGTGCCGATGGGCCCAGTGGAAGCCGAGCCCCGACCCCCAGTCGTGGATCACGAGGAACACGGGTTGCTCGCCCACGACCGCGTCGAACCACGCGTCGAGGTAGCGTCGATGGTCGACAAAGCGATACCCGGAGGAACTCTCGCCCGAGTCGCCCATGCCGATCAGGTCAGGGGCAAGACACCGAGCGACGGGCGTGACTTCGGAAATCACGTTGCGCCACAGGTACGAGGAGGTCGGGTTGCCGTGAAGGAATACGATGACCGGGCCGTCGCCTCCGGTATCCACGTAGGACATCGCACTGTCTTCGACGGCGACTTGCTTTCTCGGGTGTGGGTCTTCCGCGGCGATCTCGGTCATGGTGTATAGTCGACCGGATGGGTGCCGACGGCAACTGGGTCCCTCCCCAAAGTGAATACCTCGTCCCCTTCGACGGGACTTTTCGCGTTTCAGGCGCACGCACATCTCCTCTGGTCGAGCCCGACAAAACCGAGCTCGACGCCGCGCGCCGAAAGCAGACGCGCGCGATCCGAAAGCTCCAGCGAAAGCTTTACGCCGAGGACACGTACGCAGTGCTCTTCGTGTTTCAGGCGATGGATGCGGGCGGCAAAGACAGCACGATTCGATCGGTCTTCACCGGTGTGAACCCGGCCGGCTTTCAGGTGTCGTCGTTTCAGGCGCCGTCCTCCAAAGAGCGAGATCACGACTTCCTCTGGCGCATCTCGAGGCAGCTGCCTGAGCGCGGCCGCATCGGCATCTTCAATCGCAGTCACTACGAAGAAGTGCTGGTCGTTCGCGTTCATCCCGAGCTGCTCGATACGCAAAAGCTTCCCCACTACGACCTCTCCACGATTTGGAGCGAACGCTTCGAAGCGATTCGTGGATTCGAACGGCACCTTGCGGACAGCGGAACCGTGATCGTGAAGTTCTTCCTCAACGTGTCCCTCGAGGAACAGAAGCGTCGCCTCCTCCGCCGCATCGAAAAGCCCAGCAAGAACTGGAAGTTCAATCCGGACGACATCCGCGAGCGGGAGCGGTGGCCCGACTACATGAACGCCTTCGAAGAAGCCTTGAACGCCACGTCTCGTCCGTGGGCGCCCTGGTACGCCATCCCCGCGGACAGCAAGCCATTCATGAGGCTGCAGGTCGCACAGATCGTCAGGGAAACCCTCCGCGGATTGGGCGTCGAGTACCCGGAGCTCGACGACGAGGCGCGGTCCGCGTTGGACGCCTGCAGGAAGAGGCTCGAGCGGTCATGACCCGCAGCACGCCGGTCGTGCTCAGCGTGGCGGGCTCTGACCCCTCCGGCGGAGCCGGCATTCAGGGCGATCTCAAGACGATTCATGCGCTTGGCGCCTATGGCGCAGCGGTGCCCACCCTGCTCACGGTTCAGAACACGCGGGGCGTCACGCGCGTCGAGCTCCTCGACGCCGACCTCGTGCAGGCTCAGCTCACGAGCCTGCTCGAGGACCTATCGCCCGGTGCCGCGAAGACCGGGGCGCTCGGGTCCGAGCGAGTCGTCGAAACGATGGGGGCGGTGATGGAAGCGACCACGTTCCCCTGGGTCGTGGATCCGGTCTGGCTGCCGAGCCGGGGAACCCCACTCACCGACGGTGACCTCGTCGAGAGCTACCGTGACGCCATCCTACCGAGGGCGGCTCTCGTGACGCCGAATGCGGCAGAAGCTGCGAAGCTGAGCGGCTTGCGGGTCGAATCGATCGACGACGCCCGGCAGGCAGCGGAGGCCATCGTTCGACTCGGGGCTCGAGCGGTCCTCATCAAAGGCGGCCACCTCGAGGGTGCGGCCCGGGGAACCGACGTGTTGCTGGTGGACGGTGCGCTCACCGAGTTGCTCGCCGCTGAGGTGATTCCCGGGAGCTTCCACGGCACGGGCTGTGCGCTATCTGCTGCCATCGCCACACGGCTCGCGTTTGGCGACTCCATTCCGATCGCCGTCGCCGCATCGAAAGCCTGGCTCACCGAGGCGCTCCGATCCGCCTTCGCGGTCGGCGCGCACGTGCCGCCCGTCAATCATCTCTGGGAGCTGGCCGACAAACCTTGATTCGCGTTGAGGTTTGAGCGTCGCTTTTGTTGCCTCGGGTTTTGCGAGGCTGCTACATGCTCAGGGTTCTCGGATGGCGCGTCGTCGGAAGAAGAAGGGGGCTCCGCAGATCGAGCTGCCCATGGACAGCATCGAGGACGCTTCACTGGTCGTCGAGGCTCAGCGCCGCTACCTCAACTACGCGCTGAGCGTCATCACCGCGCGCGCGCTGCCCGATGTGCGAGACGGCCTGAAGCCGGTGCAGCGGCGCATCCTCTACACGATGTACAACGAGCTGCGGCTCCGGAGCGACACCAAGCACCGGAAATCCGCCGCCATCGTCGGCGACGTGATGGGCAAGTTTCACCCGCACGGGGACACGGCGATTTACGACGCGCTCGTTCGCATGGCTCAGCCGTTCACGATGCGCGAACCCCTCGTCGATGGACGCGGGAACTTCGGTTCCCCCGACGGCGACTCCGCTGCTGCGATGCGGTACACCGAGGCGCGCCTCCAGAAGCTCGCCGACGAGCTCTTGGTGGAGCTCGCAAAGAAGACCGTCGCCTTCCGACCGAACTACGACGGTCGACTCTTCGAGCCCGTCGTACTGCCCGCGCGGTTCCCGAACCTCCTCGTGAATGGTTCGCAGGGCATTGCAGTTGGCATGGCAACCTCGATTCCACCTCACAATTTGTCCGAGGTGATTCAGGCGTGTGTGGCCCTCATCGACGGTGACCTCACCACCAAGCAGCTGATGAAGTTCGTCAAAGGGCCGGACTTCCCGACCGGCGGCGAGCTGATCAGCAGCAAACAGGAGTTGGCGTCGGCGTATGAGAGCGGGCAGGGCTCTCTGAAGCTCCGCGGGCAGTGGAAAACCGAGAAGCCGCGCAGCGGTCCGCCGATCATCGTGATTCATTCGATTCCGTATTCGGTCGAGCGCCGCGCCGTCGTCGAGAAGATCGCCGAGGTGATCATCGCCAGGAAGTTGCCCGGACTGATCGACGTGCGCGACGAGAGCACGGAGGACTGCCGCATCGTCTGTGAGATGAAGAAGGGCGTCGATCCGAATCTCGTCATGGCGTACCTCTACAAACACACGCCGCTCCAGACGAACGTCCAGGTCAATCTCACCTGTCTGGTTCCGACCGAGAACCCCGAGGTTGCCGCCCCGCAGCGCATCGGCCTCAAGGCCATCCTTCGCCACTTCGTCGACTTCCGCATGGAGGTCGTCACCAAACGCCTCGAGTACGAGCTCGACCAGCTCCTGAACCGCATCCACATCCTCGAGGGCTTCGTCATCATCTTCGACGCGCTCGACGAAGCGATTCGAATCATCCGGCGCTCCGAAGGCAAAGCCGACGCCGCTGCGAAGCTAATGAAGCGCTTCAAGCTCGACGAGCTCCAAGCGGATGCGATTCTCGAGCTCAAGCTCTACCGACTCGCAAAGCTCCAAATGCTCGAGATTCGGCGCGAGCTCGAGCAGAAACAAAAGGAAGCTGCCCGAGTACAGCGACTGCTCAAGAGCCCGGCCGCGCGCTGGAAGCTCATCCGCGCAGAGCTTCAGGAGCTGGCCTCGACCTATGCCGACCCGCGCCGGACCAAGGTCACCGCGAAGCTCGACGAACCAGAGTTCGACGCCGAAGCGTTCATCGTCGACGAAGATGCGATGGTGGTCGTCACCGAGCAGGGCTGGGTGAAGCGGCAGGGGAAGGTGAAAGACGTTGCGTCGACCCGAGTGCGCAAAGGCGACCGCGTCTTGGCGGTCCTCGCCGGCTCGACCAAGAGCACCGTGGCGTTCTTCAGCAGTCACGGCGTTTGCTACGTGACGCGAATCGTCGACATTCCCGCAACGACCGGCCACGGCACGCCGCTTCAGACGATCTTCAAGATGGCCGACGGCGAGCGCATCGTCGGAGCGGCCAGCTTCGACCCACGGTTTCTCGAGGTCCCGCCGCTCGACGAGAACGCAGAGGATCCGGAAGAACCGTACGCCATTGCCGTGACTCGTCAGGGACTTGCGCTTCGATTCTCGCTTCGCCCGCACCGCGATCCGTCGACGCGCGCCGGCCGCAAGTTCACCCGCCCAAAGGCCGGGGACGAGGTGATCTACGTCGCGCCGGTGTTCGCCGACGAGTGCGTCGCATGCATCACCAAACAGCGCCGCGCGCTCCTTTGCGAGGTCGACGACGTCTCGCTGCTCGCCGGCCCGGGCCGGGGTGTGATGCTCATCAAGCTTAGCAAAGACGACTTCCTGGTCGGCGCGCGAGTCCTCGCCTACGACGACGACGTGCTCATCGCGAAGCGCGAGGGCGGCAGTGAGTATCGAGTAACGCTTCGAAAGTACGACGTGGTGTCGAGGGGCGGGAAGGGGTTCCAGCTCTTCACTCGTGGCGCGATCGAGTCCGAGGTCTACCAGGAACCCGAGATTCCCGTCTTTCCGGAGGAGTAGTTGGCGTACACCGCGAAAGACATCGACGTTCTCGAAGGCCTCGAACCGGTGCGCAAGCGTCCGGCCATGTACATTGGCGGAACGGACAGTCACGGCTACCACCATCTCCTCTGGGAGATCGTCGACAACTCGGTCGATGAGGCCATCAACGGGCATGCGACCCGAATCGAGGTTGCGCTCGACGCGGACCACAAGGGCGCCACCGTCACAGACAACGGCCGCGGGATCCCGGTCGATACGCATCCGAAGTTCAAGAAGTCGGCGCTCGAGCTCATCCTCACGACGCTCCACGCCGGCGGCAAGTTCGAGGGAAAGAGCTACCAGGTGGCGGGCGGCCTCCACGGAGTGGGCTCGTCGGTGGTGAATGCGCTGTCGTCCGAGATGACCGCGACCGTGTGGCGCGGCGCCAAGACCTATTCGCAGAGCTACCAGCGAGGCAAGGCCAAGGCGAAGCTCAAGCGCGGTGGAAAGACCAGCAAACGCGGTACCTCGATCCACTTCAGGCCGGACACCGAAATCTTCGGCAAGCGCACCGCCTTCGATACCAAGCGGGTCGCGGAGCGACTCGAAGCGAAAACGTATCTTCACCGAGGCCTGAAGATCGTCTTCGTCGACGAGAAGACCGGCGACAAGACCGAGTTCGAACACCCCGGTGGCATCGTCGACTTCCTCGAGAAGCTGGTGGCTGAGCGGGGCAAGCCGTCGGTGCACAAAGACGCGTTTACGATCGAGCACGAGGACGACCCTCGCTTCGAGGTGGCGCTACGATGGACGGAGTCCACCGACGAGGTGATCCGCTCGTACGCAAACGGGATTCCAACCGGTTCGGGCGGGACGCACGAAAACGGCTTCAAGCAGGGGCTCGCGAAAGCGATCCGCAGTCACATGGAGACGCAGAAGCTCACGCCCAAGGGCGTGAAGATCACCGCGGACGACATCCGAGAGGGGCTCGTCGCGCTGGTGAGTGTCTATGTCGAGGAGCCGCAGTTCCAGGGTCAGACCAAAGACCGCCTCAACAATCCGGAGGTGACGGCGCAAATCGAGTCGTCTGTTCGGACCGCTTTCGAGCAGTGGCTGCTCAACAACAAGACGTCCGCGGAGTCGATCGTTGCGCGCGTCATCATCTCTGCGCGCGCGCGCGCGGCCAGCCGTGCGGCCAGCCAACAGGTATCGCGCAAGACGGCGGTCAGCCATCGCTTGAATCTACCGGGCAAGCTCGCCGACTGTTCGAGCACCAACCCGAACGACAGCGAGCTCTTCTTGGTGGAGGGCGACAGCGCCGGCGGCAACGCGAAGCAGGGGCGCGACCGAAAGACTCAGGCGATCCTCCCTCTTCGCGGCAAGGTCCTCAACGCCGAGCGTGCGTCGCAGGCGCAGATTCTCGGCAACCGCGAGCTCCAGGACATCGTCAGCGCGCTCGGGTGTGGCATCGGCAAGGACTTCGACATCAGCAAACTGCGGTATGGGCGCGTGTTCCTTTTGATGGATGCCGACAGCGACGGACACCACATCGCGACCCTGTTGCTCACGTTCTTCTACCGGCTGCTTCCGCAACTCATCAAGGCGGGCCACATCTATCTCGCACAGCCTCCGCTCTACCGGCTCGACATCGGGAAAGAAGTGCACTGGGCACTCGATGACGATGAACGCGACCGCATCATTTCGGAGGCGCCAAAGAACGCGAAGGTGGAGATCAGTCGCTTCAAGGGCCTTGGCGAAATGACCGCCGAGGAGCTCAAAGAGACGACGCTCGACCGTGCTCGCCGCCGCGCCCTCCGCGTCACCGTGGAAGGCGAGCTCGAGGCCGACCGAGTCTTCAGCGACCTGATGGGCAAAGATCCGGCCGCGCGCTTCTCGTTCATCATGGAGCAGGCGCCACAGGCCGAGGCCGTCGAGCTCGACGTCTGAGTAAAAAATACGCCCCGCTTTTTTGACGCTCCTCGTTGGTTCTGGTTGAACCGCTTCAAGAAGTACTTCGATAACTCGGGGAGTGATGAATGCAGTCTACGTGTCACGTGTGCGAACGAAGCTTCGAGGTTCGGTTTCGCTACCAAGTTCGCGAGGAAAACGGTCATTACGTTTACGTTTGCTCGACGGCCTGTCAGCAGAGGCTCCTCCTCGGCGCAGACGGAGTGCACTCCTGCGATACGTGCGGAGCGACTTTCGAGATCGAGTTCCCGTACCAGATGAGCGTCCGCGATGGCAGTCGTGAGTACTTTTGCTCCACCCCGTGTCGAGAGCGTGGCGAGCAGCGGCAGAGTCACGTCGGCCTCGTACGCCCATCGCCCAAACGAATCGCCGTGTTCAATCACAAGGGGGGGACTGGGAAGACGACGACCTCGATCAACCTGGCCGCCGGTCTTGCAGAAGCCGGTAGACGAGTCCTTCTGATTGATGCGGACGGCCAAGGCAACGTGGGCGCGTCGCTCGGCATCGCAGGGCAGCGCTCGCTCTACCACGTGCTCGTGAACGGAGCGAAGCCGTCTGACGTTGCGGTGCCGGTGCGAGAAGGGCTCGACGTTCTCACCTCGAACGAAACTCTTGCCGCCGCGGAGCTCTACCTCGCGGAGCGACCAAACCGCGACCGCATCATGCGTGAGCGTTTGGGGGATGCGTGCCGAGAGTACGACACGGTGGTCATCGACTGCGCGCCGGCGCTGTCTCTCATGAACCAGAACGCGATGGTCTACGCAGACAGCGTCGTCGTTCCAGTCGCGTGCGACTACCTTTCGCTCGTGGGTGTGAAGCAGGTGCTCCGCACAATCCGCAACGTCCGTGAGCTGTTGAAGCACGACGTGCAGCTGCTCGGAGTGGTCCCGACGTTTTTCGACGTGCGGAACCGAATTTCCCGCGAATCGCTCATCACGCTGAGGCAGCACTTCGAAGAGCGTTGCTACGATCCGATTCGCATCAACACGAAGCTCCGCGAAGCGCCGAGCGCGAAGCAGACCATCTTTGAGTATGCGCCGAGGAGTCACGGCGCGGAGGACTACATGCGCTTGGTGGGGCGTGTGACCGCAATTGCAGCGACCAGGACGACAGCAGCGGATCGCAACGCCCTTTCGGCGGCGTCTTAGGGGGGCACATGAAGAAGCGTGACGGAGCAGGAGTCGAAGGGGTACTCGAGGAAGACGAAGTCAGCGCAGTGCTGCGCGACACGTTCTACAGCGGCAGCGAGCACAAACGCTCGAGAAAGAAGACCAAGAAGGCAAAGCCGAAGCCGGACCACTACGACGTCATTTGCATCTCCCTCTACAACGAAGATCTCGCTCGCCTCGACCAGATGGTCGCGAAGCTGAAAAAGAAGGGGCATCGACGAATCAGCCGGAGCGCCTTGATTCGATACGCGCTCGATCACGTGGATATCAAGGACTTCCCGCGAGCCTACTAGCGTGGCTTGACCGGGGCGCTATACTCGCCGCCAATTTTTCAGTCCCTTGGGAGGTTCCGGTGACAGATAGCATCCTGCGGGAAGCGCTCACCTTCGACGACGTGTTGCTCCAGCCGGGGTACGCCGATTTTCTGCCCGCGAATGCGGATGTTTCCACACGTTTCACTCGTGAGCTGGAGCTGCGGATCCCGTTCGTATCGAGCGCGATGGACACGGTGACCGAGTGGCGGACCGCCGTGACGATGGCGCGTGAGGGGGGCATTGGCATCCTTCACAAGAACATGAGCCCCGACCTTCAGGCCCTCGAGGTGACGAAGGTCAAACGGGCAGAGACGGGGATGATCGTCGATCCGGTCACCGTTGGTCCTGGCGAAGCCCTCCACGATGCCCTGCAGCTGATGCGAAGGCACGAGATTTCCGGACTCCCCGTGGTCGAGGGCGATCGACCGGTGGGCATTCTCACGAGTCGGGACGTCCGGTTCGAGCAGAACCTCAACCAAAAGGTCGCGCAGCTGATGACCAAGGATTTGGTCACGGTGCCACCCGGGGTCGAACAGTCCAAGGCGCGCGAGCTGCTGCACAAGCATCGCATCGAAAAGCTACTCGTGGTGGGAGAGAGCGGGAAGCTCGTCGGCCTCATCACCATCAAGGACCTCCTGCAGGCGGATCGCTATCCGGACGCCATCAAAGACTCGCGCGGCCGCCTATGCGTGGGGGCCGCGCTAGGCGTCGGGCCGGACCGCGACAAGCGCACCGAGGCTCTCGTTCAGGCCGGCGTCGACGTCCTGATCATCGACACCGCGCACGGTCACACCAAGGGCGTCATCGATGCGGTTCGCGAAACCAAGTCGACATACCCGGACGTGCAGGTCGTGGCGGGCAACGTGGCGACGGCCGATGGCACGAAGGCGCTCATCGACGCGGGCGCCGACGCGGTGAAGGTCGGCATGGGCCCAGGCTCCATCTGCACGACGCGCATCGTCGCTGGCATCGGGGTGCCCCAGGTGACGGCGGTCATGGACTGCGCGCGCGTGGGGCGTGAGCACGGAGTGCCGGTCATTGCCGACGGCGGCGTGAAGTACTCCGGCGATGCGGTGAAGGCGATCGCGGCAGGCGCAGACAGCGTCATGATCGGCTCGCTATTCGCAGGCACCGACGAGGCACCCGGCGAGCTGGTGCTCTACCAGGGCCGAACCTACAAGTCGTACCGCGGCATGGGCTCGCTCGGCGCCATGCGCGAAGGCTCGTCCGACCGCTACGCGCAGGCCGACGTGTCCGACGTGGGCAAGCTCGTCCCCGAAGGAATCGAAGGCCGAGTCCCGTACCGTGGCCCTCTCTCCACCGTGGTGTACCAGCTGGTAGGCGGCCTCCGCGCGGGCATGGGCTACACCGGCTGCCCCTCCGTTCCCGAGCTTCAGAAGAATGCGCGCTTTGTTCGCATCAGCAATGCTGGGCTGCACGAGAGTCACGTGCACGACGTGATGGTGACGAAGGAAGCCCCGAACTACCGAATCAATCAGTAGGCGACGCACGCGGCCCCTCGATTCGTCGCGCCAATGCGCCGGGTAGTCCCGCATGAGCAGACAGCAAGCGTCGCGGCAGCGCGAGCCCGATGGGCGAAGCCCGGCGCGCAGGGAAGATTACGGGTGGAGGTGGGTGGGTCGGATGTAACTAAACCTTTCCGGCCGCGGATCACGGCGATCCCACCACCCAGCGGCAACTCTCTCAGACCTCGCTTGCTTTTTCGCCGAGCCCGGGGTGACCCCCCAGGCCGCCCGTGTTAAGCCGCGGCATGATTGTCGATGGGGTATTGATTCTCGACTTTGGGTCGCAGTACACGCAGCTCATCGCCCGACGGATTCGGGAGCAGCACGTCTACTGCGAGATCCAGCCCTGCACGTATTCTCTCGATGACATCAAGGCGATAGAGCCCCGCGCGATCATCCTGAGTGGCGGGCCGGCGAGCGTGTTCGCGGACGGAGCGCCCACGGTCGATTCCGGCGTCTTCGACCTCGGAGTTCCGGTGCTCGGCATCTGCTACGGGATGCAGCTGACGAGTCGTCTCCTTGGCGGCAACGTCGAGCGCGCCGACGAGCGCGAGTATGGCCCCGCCAGGCTCGAGGTGCTCAAACCAGAAGGCCTGCTGCACGGCTTCGGCGTGGGTTCTCATGTCGACGTGTGGATGAGTCACGGCGACCGTGTCGAGTCGCTGCCCGCCGGTTTCGAGACCATCGCGCGCACTCCGAACAGCCCCTTCGCCGCCGTTGCCGACCTCGATCGACGCATCTTCGGCGTCCAGTTTCATCCGGAGGTCGCGCACACCCCGCGCGGCGTGGAGATGCTGCGTGCGTTCTTGTTCGAGGTCGCCGGCTGCAAGCCCAACTGGACGCCGGGCTCGTTCGTCGAACAGACCGTCGAGTCGGTCCAGCGCCAGGTCGGTGACCGCTCTGTCGTGTGTGGGCTCTCCGGGGGCGTTGATTCGTCGGTGGCCGCGATGCTCGTGTCGAAGGCCATCGGCGACAAGCTCACGTGCATCTTCGTCGACAACGGTCTCCTTCGAAAAGATGAGCCCGAGAGTGTCGTTCATACGTACCGCGACCACTTTGGGCTGAAGCTGATTCACGTCGACGCGGCTGATGAATTTCTCGGCGCGCTCGAGGGCGTCAGCGACCCCGAGAAGAAGCGAAAGATCATTGGCAAAGTGTTCATCGACGTGTTCCAGCGCGAGGCCGAAAAGCTCGACGACGTCGGGTTTCTCGTGCAAGGCACGCTCTATCCGGACGTCATTGAGAGCCTCTCTTTCAAGGGACCCAGCGCCGTCATCAAGAGCCACCACAACGTCGGCGGCCTCCCGGACACGCTGCACCTCGAGCTCATTGAGCCGCTTCGTCTCCTCTTCAAGGACGAAGTCCGGGAGGTTGGTGAAGCCATGGGCATGCCGCACGATCTTCTGTGGCGGCATCCGTTCCCAGGTCCCGGCCTCGCCGTTCGTTGCCCCGGCGCCATCGAAAGGGAAAAACTCGACATCCTCCGAGAGGCTGATGCGATCTTCATCGAAGAGCTTCGCGCCTCTGACCTCTACGACAAGATCTGGCAGGCGTTCTGCGTGATTCTCCCGGTTCGCACGGTCGGAGTGATGGGGGACGAGCGAACCTACGACTACGTCATCGGCATTCGTGCGGTCGACTCCCGAGACGGGATGACAGCGGACTGGTCGCGCATCCCGCACGAGGTGCTGGCGCGGATCTCCACGCGCATCATCAACGAAGTCCGCGGCTGCAATCGAGTCTGCTACGACATCTCGTCGAAGCCACCGTCCACCATCGAATGGGAGTGAGCCTTCGCATCTGCGCCGTTGCGCTCTTTCTGCTCAGCTGTGCGAAAGAGGGGACCGTTGCGCCAGAGCCGGCACGCCTCAAGGTCGTTGCCAATCCCCCGACCGCATCCGTCTACATCGACGGCCACTACTTCGGACGCGCCACCGTGCTTTCGCAAGAACCCAAGGCGCTCGCTCCTGGCATACATCTGATGACGGTCAGCGCCGAGGACCACTTCCCGCACGACATGGAGCTCGACCTTCCGCGCGGTCTTACGACGCTCGAGATCGCGCTTCGCCCGATTCCGCCTTAGCCGTACGGCCTATTGGCCAATTGCCGTATCGAGCTCTCTGCTCGTCTGGTATTCCTCTTCGATCATCGGGCCAGCGAGCCGTACCACGAGATGGTTCGGGCTGATCGCCTTCAGGCGCTGAAGCTCCTCGTACTTCGCCTCGGTTCCTTCGTCCACGAGCACGAGGTTCGCCTGCGCCCGAACGAAATCCGGGTTCTTCGCGACGACTTCCTTGAGGAGCTTTTCGCATCGCTGAGGGTCGACGTAGCGTTCGAAGGCCTCCATCCCGCGCAGGTACGTCTTGACCGGCGGGTCGAGCGGACCGTCCTCCGCGTAGCGCATCATCCGGTCGAACTCGAGCCACTGGCCGCGGAGCCTGAAGTAGTTGGCGTTCGCGAGATACGCGAGCTGGGACTTCGGGTCCTGTCGGATGGCCTGCTCAGCAAGGTCGGACCCCGATCGAAGCGGCTCTTCAGACAAGACACGAAGCGCGCGAATCACCTTGCGGAGGTCGGCGGACTTCGAGTTCAGCTGCGCTGCGCGCTCCTTATCGGCCTTCGAGCCATCGGGGTCTTCGAGGGGGCGCGCCTGCTGGAGCTGACGAAGCTCGGTCATGTCCTGTCGACGCTCTTCCTCGAGGATCCAGGCCGCGGTCATCAATGCGCCAGCGTATGACAGGTCGAGGTAGGCGCGCAGCGTCAGGGCCTCGGACCCCTGTCGGCCGGCCGCGAAACGCCGGGCCTTTTCGAACTCGGGCAAGCGATCCTGCTGAATGATCTCGAGGACCTGAGCCATCGACGTGACAGGCGTTCCGGGAGGCGCGACGGGCGGAAGCCCGTAGGCGTCTTGGAACTCGCGGACGACCTGAGCGGCCTCGGGGGGTCGCATCGTTTCGACGTCGACTCCCTTGCCGATGGTCGAACCATCGTTGGTTGCAGACTTGTTGGAAGCACACGCGCTCAAGGCGAGCGCGAGAAGAAGGATTCCCACCCGTCGAGTCATGGCGCGGAGGCTAGCACAGGGCTTTCCGCGGCCCTAGAAGCGAACGAAAACGTCGAACTCGACCGAGACGTTGCTGAGCACGTCGCCTGGCACCACGACATAGAAACCCTCGACGAAGAAATCGCTGTAGCCGACCCCAAGCCGGATGTTGGCACGGTCCCATGAGAACACGAAGCCTGGGATGATGGCGAACGAGTTCCGTAGCTCGCTCAGATCACCCTGGAGCTGAGCACTGATGGTCGGGTTGCCTGCATCGACAGTGCCATTGACCACGAGGTCGCTGACATAGGGCACCCATCGCAGCGTGAACGTGAAGGCGACCACGCGAGAAAGGCGCCATTCGGCCATGGCCCAGAGCTGAAGGTGATCGACCACGACCGCGCCTTCAACTGCGGTGCCTTCCGGCTGCGAGTCGGCGTCCCCGTCGACTGCTGTGTACCGCGCTCCGAAGTGCGTGCTGACATCGGAATTGATGCGCACAGACGATGCCAGGGAGACCGGAGTTACGAAATACCTGACTTTCGTGCCGTCGGGCTGCTCGATGGCGCCAGTGAGGAAACCGAACGAAGCGCTCAGCGCCAGGCGTTTGCGGTTGTAGAAGGTAGACTTGAGCTCGAGGTTCGGGGCGACATCCTCGAAGATCAACCCGAGTAACCAAGGCATGGTGTAGGTCGTGACTTGGAGCTGGTCGATGATCCCGTAGCTCAGATTCATCAGGCCGAGCCGGGCCTCCCGGCGATGGAGGCTGTAGGCCGTGGTGTCGAGCAGCCGCTCCTTGTACGTGTGATAGGCGCGGGCCGAGCTCGGACGGAATCCCATCCCGGCCGACGTTACGCCCACGGCGAGCGCTACCAGGAGAATAGTTCTTCTTCTACGCACGTACCCTCGGGACAATCGGTTTCGAAGGTGCAGGCGCGGCCGTCATTGGCTCCGCCCTCGCACACTCCTTCGAAGCAATAGCTCTCCTGTAGTCTGCATCCGAAAAAGCCGTCCCGATCGCGGATGACCTGAACGGTTTCCGCAACGGTGCAGTTGAACGTCTCAGACAATGCCGGATCCCCGATATCGACCAGGAGCGTCAGCGCCGACTCGGCCGCCAAGATCAAGCGGAAGCTCTCTTTGATGCCAATGGGGTCCTCGCCATCGAACCCGATGTTTCCGTCGACGACGAATGTGACGGGCAGCTCTTCAATATCGCTGCCGAGCCAATCAGGGCCCAAATCGAGCGCAATGTCGCCGTCGAACTCCACTCGGGAACATCCATCAAGTTCGCAGTCGTCGCCCTCGTTGGGTACGAGGTATTTGCAGTTCTTGGCCGTGCCCCATGCGACCCGCCCGATCCCCCCACTGTCGAGCGTCGCGTTCAGATCGATCGAGCCGTTCGCGGAGTCAGGGCGGCCTTCAACGCAAGTGCCATCGGGACAATCGGCATCGTCGGTGCAGGCGCTGCCTTCATTGGTCCCGTCCTTGCAAGTCTTGAGATAGTCGGGGTCGAATTGTTCCGGGTCCAAACCTGGACAGATGTAGTCGATTCGGAAGGCGCCGGTGGGGCTCGGGAGGGTCACCCCGCCGGCGCAGGTACCATCCGGGCAATCCCCGTCGCTTGCGCAGCTTCCGCCTTCGTTGGTTCCACCTTGGCAGACCCCACCGAGAACGAGTGCGGAGGACCCAGTGCAAGTGCCATCGGGACAATCGGCATCGTCGGTGCAGGTCTTGCCACTATTTTCTCCACCGTTGCAAGTGCTGGAGACTGCCGTCTCGAGCTCCTCCTCAACTTCGATGATGACGTTGAGGATCTGCTCGAAGATCTCCGACTCTTCGATCTCTTCGGCAGTAGCCAAGATTTCATCGGCAACCCCCGCCAGGATCTCGCCGTCGACGACCGCGGTCGGCATCGCATACGCCTGAAGCACCGGGCTGAGGTCAGGGGGCGTGGGGAAAGATGGGGTGCACGCGCCGAGCAACACGGCCACGGCAACCAGAGCGAGCGAGCAATTCGAGCGCCTCGTCACGCGCGCACACTAGCGCGTTAGCTGCGGCGTTCCAGCCCCCACGTACCCTTGAAGCGAAAAAGGGCCGTCGTATCTCGCGCAGCGCCTACGACATGATCCAAGGAGGTGAGCTCGTGCGCTATTCCCTGATGCCTTCGACCCAGAAATCCCCCCACTACGGAGCGTTGCTCGTCGTTCTTCTGATTCTCATCGTCGTCGCCCCGATGATCGGTGACGGTGCCGGATACGGCGTCGAGCTCTTCCTCGACTTGGTCCTGATCGTCGGCGCACATTCAGCGGCATGGCGGAGCCGCCACCGATATCCGTTCCTTGCGCTCACGGTGGTCACCTTGGGTATGCGGT
>CBFCWN010000056.1:0-25936 GCA_965601515.1 uncultured Myxococcales bacterium
GTGGCCCAACCTCTCCAGTTCTTCCGGCCACATCTGCAAGCCCTCCCGTCCCGGGGAGTGCCCCCCTCGTGATTTTTTCGCCGCACCCCGGGGCCCCACACCATCCAACCCACGTCTCCCACAGGCTGCAGGCCCTCCCGTCCCGGGGAGTGCCCCCCTCGTGATTTTTTCGCCGCTCCCCGGGGCCACACGCCATCCAAACCCACGCCTTCAACAGGCCGCGCGGCCTGCTGAAAAACCAGCGTTTTTCGCAAATCGCGCGGGTTGATCCGCAACTCGTTGAGATTGCCGGTGTTCTGGGGGCCCCGCGTGTCCCCGTTTTGACAGGTGGGGGGTCGACGGGTAACGAGGGGGGATGACTGCTGGGGAAAGTCGCGATCAACTGCAAGACCTTGCACAGCGTATGGATGCGCTGGGGAGGTATCTTTGACCTCGACGGACTTCGCCACAACGTCGACCGACTGACGAATCTGAGCCTCGCCGAGGGCTTCTGGGACGACCAGCAGAAGGCTCAGCGCCTCATGCGAGAGCGTTCCTCCGCCGAGGAAACACTCAAGGAATTCGAGCGTGTACGCTCCGAAGTCACCGACCTGCTCGAGCTTTTGGAGCTCGCCGCAAGCGAGAACGACGAGGGAGTGGTCGAGGATGTCGCCCAGCAGCTTCCCGCCATGGAAGCCGAGGTACGCGGGCTCGAGCTCAAGCGGATGCTCACCAAGGACGACGACACCGACGCCATCGTCACGATCAACCCGGGAGCCGGCGGTACCGAGGCCCAAGACTGGGCGGAGATTCTGCTTCGCATGTACCTCCGCTGGTGCGAGCGTCGCGGCTTCAAGACCGAGCTCCTCAGCAGGCAACCCGGCGACGAAGCCGGCATCAAGGACGCCACGTTCGTCGCACGAGGCCCAAACGCGTACGGCTACCTTCGCGCCGAGAACGGCGTCCACCGACTGATTCGCATCAGCCCATTCGATGCCAACAAGCGCCGTCACACGTCGTTCGCCGGCGTCAGCGTCGTGCCCGACCTCGGCGACGACCTCACCGAAGGGGAAATCGAGATCAAAGAAGAAGACCTCGAGGTGTCGACGATGCGCTCCGGCGGCGCGGGCGGTCAGCACGTCAACCGAACCGAGTCCGCAGTCCGGATGAAGCACATCCCCACGGGCTTCGTCGTCCGTTGCGAAGCCGAGCGCTCCCAGCACCAGAACCGAGACACCGCCCTGAAGATGCTCCGAGGTCTCCTGTTCGAAAAAGCCCGTCGCGAACGCGAGGAAGCGTTCGAAGAGGCGTTCCTCAACGACCGCGCCGACATCGCGTTCGGCTCTCAGGTTCGGACCTACACGCTCCAACCATACACGATGGTCAAGGACGAGCGCACCGACCACAAAGCCAACAACGCCGACGCAGTGCTCGACGGTGAACTCGACGAGTTCATCGAAACGTATCTGCTGATGAACGCCGAGAAGAAGCAAGAGAAGAAGAGAGCGGGCGAAGCCCAAGGGGACTGAGAAGTGGCCACCGAAGACGAGCTGCGACAAACACGGTTGAACAAGGCGGAGCGCCTCCGGGAGCTCGGAACACTGCCTTACCCGAACCAGTTTCGGACCACGCCGGAGCTCGAGAAAAAGCGCCGAGCGCTGGTCGAGCTCGCAGCCGACGAAGAGGCGCGCGCGACGCTCCCGCTCGAAGACGAGCTGACCGCCGATGCGGAACACCATCCTCTCTTCGGCCGCGTCGTCGCCAAGCGCGGACCGTTCCTCGTCATTCGCACTCCGCACGGTGACGCGCAGGCGCTCGTTCGCCCGGACAGTCTAAGCGAACGGGACGCCGCCCTCCTCAAGCTGCTCGACCTCGCGGACCACGTGCTGGTCGAAGGCCCCGTCATCCGTACGAAGACGGGCGCCCTTGCCGTGAGCGCGCGCCGCTACGATCACCTCGGCAAAGCACTCCTCCCGCCACCCGCCAAGTGGCACGGCCTGAAGGACGTCGAAAAGCGCTACCGCGAGCGCTACGTCGACCTCTTCGCGAACCCCGCCGTCGCCGAGGTGTTCCGGGCCCGGACCCGCATGGTGCAGTCTCTCCGCCGCTTCCTCGACGAGCGCGACTTCCTCGAAGTCGAAACCCCTCTGCTCCACGCTATCCGAGGAGGCGCGACCGCGAAGCCATTCGAGACCCACCACAACGCGCTCGATCTCAGCCTGATCCTTCGCATCGCGCCGGAGCTCTACCTGAAGCGGCTGCTCGTAGGCGGCTTTGACCGAGTCTACGAGATCGGTCGCACCTTCCGCAACGAAGGCATCAGCACGAAGCACAACCCCGAGTTCACCATCCTCGAGTTCTACATGGCGTATGCCACTCACGAGGACTTGATGGACCTGGTGGTCGACATGCTCCGCGCCGTGGACGCCGACCTGCGCGAGCTTTTCCCAGGCCTCACGAGCGAGCGCTCCTTCGACCTCGAAGCCGACTGGCGACGCGTCCGCATGCGCGACTCCATCGCCGAACGACTCGAGCGCGCAGGCCAGGGCCAGGTCCCATCGACGCCGTGGACAGGCGTGCTTCAGCCGAGCGCGATCGACGACCCGGCCGCCCTCGAAGCGGCCTGCAACGCCATGCTCCCGAAGCTCGACCCCGCTGCGCAGAAGCAGCTGCAGCACTGTGAGTCGCACGGCGAGCGCGTCTTCGCCGTCTTCGAGCTGCTCGTCGAACCCGACCTCACTCCCCTATACCGGACTCCGGACGGCACCCACTCGGTTCCGGTCTTCATCACCGACTTCCCATGGGAGGTCTCGCCGCTCGCGCGCCGAACCGACGACGACCCCGGCTACGTCGACCGGTTCGAGCTGTTCATCGACGGGCGCGAGCTGAGCAACGCGTTCAGCGAGCTCAACGATCCCGACGACCAGGCCGAGCGCTTCGAGTCGCAGTTGAAGAACCGCGAGCGCGGCGACGAGGAGGCCATGGACTTCGATGCCGACTACATCCGCGCGCTGTCCCACGGCATGCCGCCCGCCGCAGGCTTCGGCCTCGGCGTCGACCGCCTCGTGATGCTGCTTTGCAACCAGCCCTCCATCCGCGACGTGCTGCTCTTCCCGCTCCTCCGGCCGGAGGCGGAATGACCGAACGAAAGCCGCTCGGCGTTTGGCCCGGCGTGCTCTGTGCCCTGGGCATCCTGCAGGTCGTCGCGCTCCTGATCTTCATGAACACGAGCCCGACATGGTTCCAGGCAACGCTCGAAGACGACGTTCTCTGGTTCCGACTCGCCATCGGTTGGGGCACCGTCCAGCTCACCCTGTTCCTGCTCGGCCTCGCGGTGGCCCGACGCGCCGTCGCCATTCCTCGCGGCACCATCGGCCGCGCACGAACCATCGCACTCGGCACCGTCGGGGCCGTGCACGCGGTCGTGACGGGCATCCTCGTCGGCACGCTGCTTTGGGCATCCAAGGCCTCGGTCGGCCACGTGCTTGGTGGAAGCGTCGCGAGCCTCCTCTTCGGTCTCACGCGGCTCGCGTACCCCGACGCCAACCTCGAGTGGATCAGCGAGGTCTACTACGTCGCGAAGAACCTCAACGGGTTGAGCTCCACGCTGCTGGTGGCCCTCAGCGCGTCATGCTGGTTTTTGATTCCACCGGACACGCGCGAACGCTTCTGGTGGGTCTTCGACGGAGCCCTCGTCATCGCGTTCATCGTGGCAAGCGCGATGTTCCCCTTCTCGCCCAGCGAGGGCGACGACGTCAGTCTCGCAAAGGCTGTGGTCCGCGTATCCCTCACCGCGCTCCTCGTGGCCCGATTGTCCTTGCGCCTCGTCGGCCCCTTGCTGACTCTCTTCGAACGGATCGGCTTCCGGTCGATGGTCGCGGCCCGTCACCTGCGCGCGAAGAAGACGGGATTCCTCGCCGCCAGCGGCACCCTTTCGATCCTCGCGGTCGCGGTGTCTTCCTGCATGCTGATCTCGGTGCTCAGCGTGATGGGCGGCTTCCGCGCTGACCTCACGAAGAAGATCCTCGGCAACCACGCCCACATCGTCATCGACCGCTCGTACGAAGAGCTCGAAGACTGGGAGCCGATTCTCGAGAAGGCCGCCACCGCCGACGGTGTCATCGGCGCCACGCCCTACCTCCAGGTCGAGGTGATGGTGTCCAGCCTCTCGAGCCGGGCGGGCGCGATCCTCCGCGGCATCGACCCGAAGACCATCTCCGACGTCACCGACCTCGGCAAGAACATGACGCATGGCGACCTCGACTATCTCGCGCACCCCGAGCGCATCCTCGACGCGCCCGTCGGCGAAAACAAGAAGGGAGCGCTCGACGCGATGCTCGAGGACGCGGAACGGACCGCCGCTCGCGGCATCCCCGAAGACAACGAGGACACCGAAGACAACGAGGAGAGCCCCGCAGACGCCATGCCAGGCCTCGTCGTCGGCCAAGAGCTCGCACGCGCGCTCCGCTTGGTGGTCGGCGATCGGGTCACGGTGGTCTCGCCCCGGGGCGATCTCGGTCCGACCGGCCCCATCCCCAACACGCGCTCGTTCCGCATCGCGGGCATCTTCTACAGCGGCATGTACGAGTACGACATGAAGCACGCCTACATCGATCTCGAGGTCGCTCAGCGCTTCTTCCGAGCGGAAGACAAGATCAGCGGAATCGAGATCAAGCTGGACGACGTCGAAGAAGCGCCTGAGCTCGCCGCGACCCTCGGCCCGACGCTTGGCCGCGACGAGCTCCGCGTGCGGGACTGGAAAATGATGAATCGGCAGCTTTTCGGTGCCCTCGCCCTCGAAAAGCTTGCGATGTTCATCACCCTGGGGATCGCGATCCTCATCGCCGGCTTTTCCGTGTTCGGCACCCTCACTCTGCTCGTTCAGGAAAAGCGCCGGGAGGTCGGAATCCTCAAGACGATGGGTACCAGCGCGCGAGGGGTCATCCGGATCTTCGTCATCGAGGGCCTGCTGATCGGACTCGCAGGTGGCCTGATGGGCCTCGGCCTCGGCTTTGTCCTCACTTTTGCCGCGGAACACTTCGGAATCCGGATGAATCCCGAGGTCTACTACATCGACAAGCTCCCCGTTCATCTCGACCCCACTGAGTTCGCACTCGTCGGCGCCGCCACGGTGGTGGTATGCCTAGCGGCAACGCTCTTTCCCGCGTATCAAGCCAGCCGGGTGCGGCCGGTGGACGCGCTCCGATACGACTGAGCTCTGCGTCTTCGATGTCCGAACCACTCGTCAGCGTGCAGAACGTGAGTAAGGCCTTCGAGCACGAGGGACGCGCCCTCCAAGTGCTCGAAGGTATCGATCTCGACATTCAGGCCGGCGAGATGGTCACGATCGTCGGACCTTCGGGAGCCGGAAAGAGCACGCTTCTGCACCTCATCGGCACCCTCGACCTTCCGTCGGAGGGCCGAATTCTCTACGACGGCGGCGACGTCACGCGGCTCGGAAGCTCGGAGCTCGCTGAGTTTCGGAACCGAAGCCTCGGTTTTGTCTTCCAGTTTCATCATTTGCTTCCAGAGTTCACGGCGCTGGAAAACGTGCTGATGCCGGGTCTGATTCAGGGACGACGGCGCCTCGAAGACCGCGCCCGCCTCCTGCTCGAAGAGGTCGGTCTTTCGGAGCGGCTCACCCATCGACCCGGCGAGCTCTCCGGCGGAGAGCAGCAGCGTGTCGCTCTTGCCCGCGCGCTGCTGATGGAGCCGAAGCTGGTCCTGGCCGACGAGCCCACCGGCAACCTCGACAGCCAAACGAGCGAATCGGTACAGTCGCTCTTCTTCGAGTTGAATCGTCGGCACGGCACGACGTTTCTGATCGTGACGCACAGCCGCGACTTCGCCGCGATGATGCCTCGCCAGGTTGCGATGATGGACGGGCGCATCGTTTCCGACGAGCGACGCCCTAAAACCCCTGAAAATCAAGGAGATCCGGCTTGACCCCCCTGCGGGCTAAAGGCTATAGCCGCCCGGATCGCTAGCTCGTCTCATGCGCCTTTCCGCCCCTGCCATAGCCCTGATGCTTGCAGGGCTCGCTTCCGTGGCGGGCGCTCAGAGCGGGGAGAACATTCAGGAGACCCCCCCTCCGCCGACCCGTCCTGTACGGACCTCCCCTGAGCCGCAGCGGCCCCCTGAACCGATCACGCGGACCGAGCCCGAGGCAGAGCCGTACGAGCCCCAGGAAGATCCCGCGGCGGCCGTGCGAGTGCCGAAGACCAGCTGCCATGGGAAAGAGATTCGGCGGCTCGTGATCGTCGGCGCACGCCGCGTCGACCCAGACGACGTCAAGGCCACGATGCGCCTCAAGCGCGGCGACATCTGCGAGGACCCCGCCGTCACGAGGGACGCCAAGGCGCTCTGGGGCATGGGCTACTTCGACGACCTCCAAATCGAGGCCGACCCGCTCGGCGCCGGCATCAAGCTGACGGTCCGTGTCGTCGAACGACCTGCGATCCGGAAGGTGGAGTACAGGGGCAACGACGAGGTCGACACCGAGGATATCGACGAGGCGATCAGCCTCGAGGAGGGAACGATCCTGTCGGTTCCCGAAGTCGAGGCACAGGCGGACGCGGTTCGTCAGCTCTACTCGGAGGAGGGCTTTTTCCTGGCGGACGTGAAGTACGAGCTTCGCCGTGTTCCGGGGGACGCCAACCAGGTCGACGTCGTCTTCAAGATCAACGAGGGGGCGGAGGTCGAGGTCCGCCGCATCAGCTTCGTCGGCAACAAGGAACTACCCTCTGCGGAGCTCCTCAAGATCATGCAGACCAACGAAACGGGCATGTTCTCGTTTCTCAGCGACCGCAACAAGTTCAGTCAGAGCGCGTTCGACGAGGACATCACGCGCGTCCAGGCCTGGTACTACGACAAGGGCTATCTGATGATGAAGCCGGGGCGTCCTACGGTGCAGCTCACACCCGACCGCGCCTATGTCGACATTCGGATCCCCATCGAGGAGGGGCCGCGTTTCCGAATCCGAGAATTCCAGGTGATCGAGACCGACGGAGCTGGAAACGAAGTCGAGACCATCGCGCCCAAAGAAGACCTCCGGGACATGGTGAAGCTCAAGAAGGGCGACTGGTTCAGCCGGAGCAAGATCGCCGCCGGAATCGAGGAAATCAGTCGGACCTATCGCGACCAGGGCTACGCGTTGGTCGAGATGGTTCCCGGCACCGACCTCGATGAGGAAAACGACCTGGTCGACGTGACGATCAACATCCTCCGCGGACCTCTCGTGTACATCGAGCGCATCCACGTACGGGGCAACACCAAAACCCGCGACGCTGTCATTCGCCGCGAGTTCCGCCTCAGCGAAGGTGACCTCTACAACCAGACCAAACTCGAAGACGGGCGCGCGCTCGTGAACCAGCTCGGCTACTTCGAGCGCGTCGACGTATCCGAGGAAGAGGGAACCGCGCGCGATCAAATGGTGATCAACGTCGAAGTTGCCGAAAAGCCCACGGGCACCTTCCAGGTCGGCGCTGGCTTCTCCTCGCTCGAGAGCTTCATCGTCACCGCCCAGATTCAGCAGCAAAACCTGTTCGGTCGCGGGCAGACGCTTGGCTTGAACCTGCAGCTCTCCGGCATTCGACAACAGATCGATTTGAACTTCGTCGAGCCGTGGTTCCTCGGTTCCGAGTGGAGCCTCGGGTTCGGCATCTTCAAACGCATTCGAGACTTCGCGGACTTCCGTCAGGACTCGACGGGCGGCAACATCACGACCGGTCACCCGCTCGGCAACCCGCGGCTCCGGCTGTTCATCCGCTACGAGATCGAAAACGTCAACATCTCCGCGCCGCGAGGCAACCTTCTCGGCGTCGGCGGCGAGCTTCAGAATACGTTCTCCAACATCTTCATCGCGAACGCGTTCCGCGATGGCCTCACGAGCTCCCTTCGTTTCACGGTCAACTGGGACAGCCGCGACAATCGCCTTTCGACGACCAACGGCATCTTTGCGAACTACGCAGTCCAAGTCGCGGACGAATACCTCGGCTCCGACAACACGTTCATTCGTCAGACGACGTTCGCGCGCTTCTACAAGAAAGTCTTCGGCCCGGTCGTCTTCAAGGTCAACACCGAGCTCGGGCTCATCACGTCTCGAGATCAGGTGCCGGTGTTCGAGCGGTTCTACCTCGGCGGCATCTTCACGATTCGCGGCTACCGACTGCAGTCGGTCGGACCGCAGGCCGGCCTCGCGTCCGCAGGCGACCCGAACCTTCCGATCATCGCCGAGGGCCGTCCCATCGGCGGTGACTTCCAGGCCTTCTACAACATCGAGTTCGAGTTTCCGATCATCGAACAGGTCGGCATCAAGGGCGTCATCTTCTCCGACGGCGGCAACGCATGGAACCTCTTCGCGTTCCGAGATCAGTTCGGCAACTGCCAGGCGCCGGTCGCTCCCGAGTCCGACCGCTCATCCGCGCCGTGCGGCATCAACGGATTCCTCCGATACTCGGTTGGCTTCGGCATTCGATGGTTCTCCCCGCTCGGTCCGCTCCGATTCGAGTGGGGCATTCCGATTCGTCGACGCCCTCAGGACAGTCCGATCCGCTTCGAATTCACGATCGGTCAGTCGTTCTAGCGAATGAATCCGCCCTTCCGGGCGTATCTAGGCTGCGGCTTGACCGTCTCGCGCCGAACGGCTAGCTAGGCCGGGCCTGAAAGGAAGCTCTCATGCGCTTTAGCAGTATCGTCATTTTTGCGTTGGCCACGATGGTCCTCGCTGGTTCCGCCAACACTGGCCATGCCCAGGTGAAGATCGGGGTCGTGGACCTTCAGCGTGCGATCAACGAAACCGAGGATGGCCGTCAAGCGAAGCGCCGTCTCAAGAAGCTGTTCGACGAGCGCCAAAAGTCACTCGACCAAAAGCAGAACCAGCTCAAGGCGCAGAAGGAAAGTCTCGAGCGCCAACAGGACGTTCTGAGCGAAGACGCGCTTCGAAAGAAGGCCGAGGTCTTCCAGGCCGAGGTCATGGAGCTTCAGCAGGAGTATATGCAGTACCAGCAGGAGCTGTCCGCGAAGGAGCAGGAGCTCACGCAGAAGATCCTCGAGAAGATGCAAGGTATTCTACGCCGCATCGGGCAGACGGAAGGCTACACCCTCATCATCGAAGCGAACGAAGGTGGTGTGGTGTGGGTCCCGTCGAACCTCGACGTCACGGACGTGCTGATTCAGCGGTACAACAAGCAGGCGAAGCAAGGCGGCGGCAGCGGCGCCAAGAAGTAAGACCGCCCTTTCGTGGCCGAGCCGCGGAAATCCGGTTACAAAACGCCCATGGTGAAGGCCTGGGCGCGAGCCGTCGCGCTGCTGACGATACTCGGCATCGCAGAGCTCGGGGCCGCCCAGGAGGCGGCTCCCGAGGCCAAGCCCGTCGCCACGGAGCCCGTTCCGTTCGACGAACCGGCCGGAGCAGTTCGCGCCTATCACCTGGACGAGTACACGAAGTTCGCGCTCGCACACTACCCGGCGCTCGAAGTCGCAAGCTCCGAAGTAGCCGCCGCGCAGGCTCGGTTCGACGAGGCCAGGCTCTCGCCTTTCTTTCAGTTCGAGGGCACGGCGAGGTTCTTCGTCGCGCCCGGCGCCCAGGGAACCGCGACGTTCAGCCGCGACCCGCAAATCCCGTGGTCGAACCCGTGGGGGCCTGGCGGCGAGCTTGGCGTTCAGGGCGGCATTCCGATTTACACCTTCGGCAAGATTCGCGCGGGAAGGAAGGCGGCCGCGGCAGGCGTGAAGTCGGCTGAATACGGTACCGAGCTCACGACAAACCGAGTGGTGTTCGACGTTCGACGTGCGTACTACGGAGTCCAGCTCGCGCTCGACCTTCAGGCGATGATCAACGAGGGCAAAGACCGCCTCCGCGTGGCGGTCGACAAGCTAGGCGCCCGCCTCGAAGCCGACGACCCGGAGGTCAAGCAGCAAGACTACTTCCGTCTGGTCTCCGCGCTTTCGGAGATCGAATCGCGTGAATCGGAAGCCCTTCGACTCGAAGCGACCGGCCGACGCTCACTCGAGCTGCTGACGGGAGTCGAACCCGCAGTAGTTCCGGAGTGCGCGCTCGAGGCGGTCGAAAGCGAAGTGGTCGACCTCACTCAACAGGTCGAGCGCGCACTCGAGAACCGACCCGAGGTGTTCCAACTCGAAGCCGGGGCCGAGGCTCGCAACGCCGACCTGATCCTTCAACGCGCGGGCTACCTCCCCGACATCATCCTGGCACTCAGCGCGAGCTTTGCGAGGACGCCGAACATTACGGACATCCAAAACCCGTTCGTGGTCGACCGCGGCAACTTCGCCGGAGCGTTCTTTGGTTTGGTTGCGCGATGGAAGCTCGACTTCGCCGGAACGAACGCCCGCGTGAAGAGAGCCAAGGCCGAAATCGAAGCGCTGAAGGCGCAGACCGACGAAGCGAGAATCGGGATCGAGCTCGAGATCAACACGCTTTACGAACAGCTTCTCGATGCGCGTCGACGCATGAACAGCTGGACCCGGTCCGAAAAGGAAGCGCGCAAGTGGTATGTATCCGCGGGCCAGGGCTACGAGGTTGGCACGCAGGATTCTCGCGATTTCGTCGACGCGGTGAGCGCATATTTCACTGCACGCACCAATCGGCTCATTGCGACAGCGGATTACAACATCACCGTTGCGGCCCTCGAAAAAGCGACCAACATGCCGATGGTCACCGAGAAGGGCTGGCGCCCAGTGGGCTGCGAGGAATAAACCCCGCCCAGCCATCGTCTATGAGGGACTTATGAGACAACTCACATCCGTAATCGTGTTGTTTGCCTTACTTTTGGGGACTGGCGTGCCTGGGTTCGCTCAGGACGCTGACGCGCCGAAGACCACGCTCTCGGCGGCCCAAACCGCAGAGGCGGAGGCGTTCATCAAGGGCAAGCACAACAAAGTGCGCGCCGTTTTACGCAAGCCCGACACGCCCAAGCGTGCGGAAGAGCTCACCGATCTGCTCGGCGAGTTCCTCGACTACGACCGCCTAGCGCGCCTTTCGCTCGACAAGGAGTGGGACAAGCACTCGAAGAAGGAGGTCGACCATTTCGTGAGCTTGCTGCGCCAGCTGGTCGAGCGTCAGTATCAGCGCAACATGGAGTCGACGCTCGAGTACAAAGTGAGCTGGGTCGGCACTGAGCCGCTCGACGACGGCGTGAAAGTGAAATCCTCCGCGCGCTCCACCAAGAAGAAGCGTCAGCCTCCGATCACGATCGACTACTCGATGAGCCCGTCGGGCAAGGAGTGGAAGGTGTACGACATCTTCACCGACGACGTGAGCCTCGTCCGAAACTACAAGCGACAGTTCCGAAGAGTGATCAAGGAAGAGGGCTGGAAGGGCCTCATCGGCCGAATGGAGCGAAAGCTCGAGGCCGAAGACGAGCTGATCTAGGACGCGCCAGATTAAAATCGGTCCGACCGGATGGGGCCCCCCAGCCCCGTCCGTTCGGACCCTCCCCGTTTCCGTTGGTTAGACCCTCTTTCGCAGTCCAGCGATGTCTCTGATGACGACGCGGCGATGATCGGTTGTGATCAGGCCACCCCTTTTGAACGCACCGAGCACCAGAGTGACGGTTTCCCGAGTCGAGCCTACGTAGCTCGCAATCTCCTGATGGGTGAACTTCACACCAATCAGGATGCCCCTTGAGTCGGGAATGCCGTGACGCGTGGACGCATCGAGCAGAAATTCTGCCACACGCGATTCTACGCTTCGCGTGAGCAGAGCATCGATCCGTCGCTCGGCTACGAGACGACGTTCCCCCATTAATCGATGCATTGCGGAAGCGAATTCCAGGTCCTCGGTCATCACCATGGTGATGAGCCGCGGCGGAATGCGTAGTGCTTCCACATAATCCAACACCACCGTTTCGAGCCGCGCTTCGGGGTCGACCAGCGACATCTCACCTACGAGATCGCCGGGACCGTAGTAACCGAGCGTCAATTCGCGTTCCGGTGTACGACGCACGCGTCGCACGCGACCGCTGCCAATCACGAAGATGGCGGGGTCACTGGGCATGCAGAGGGACTCTCTCCGATCGGCATCAACGAGCGCGCTGCCGTTGAGCACCTGCTCTCGTAGCTCGTCGCTCAGAGCCTCAAACACCTGACAGCGATTGAGGATCCGCGTGCGGCGTTCCTCGGTCGTTCGCAGTCGTCGTGCGCTAGAGCCGTTTGAGAGTGCGGGAGCGTTGGAATCCATACTTACAGCCTTAACGGTATAGTGAATGAATAGAATATTACCGTCAAGACGTAGAAAGATAATTTCATAAAAATCATGAAACTCCTCTGTATTGACCGCCCTCGGCCGCTTCGCTAGGGTCCGACCTGAGCGGAAAAGGAGTCGCGGGGCCCCACCACTACAAAACTTAACCATGCGACTTTATTCTGGAAAAATTGGCCCCATCGTCGATGACCTCGTCCGAGAGCTCACCGCTCAGAACGACATCGAGGTGGAGGACGACATTGAGGTGCGAATGGACCTCGAGGCGGTGCTCCGCGAGTTCGTTCGGCGGGAGCGCCAGCTCATCGACGAGTCGAAAGACCGCATGGAGCGCGAGGGCCTCGGCTACGGGAAGCTCGGCAAGATGCGGCAGCGCGTCGCCAAGGAGATGGGCTTTCCCCAGCAGGACGAAACCCTGCCCTACCTGATCGACCAGCTCCTCAACATGCTGTTCCACAGCAACAACGTCGCCGAAATCTACGCGGACGACGCGACGCTCCGAAAGAAGATGACGCCGATTCTGCGGCGGCACATGGAGGTCGATACCGGCCTCGACGCGGAAGTCCGCTCGAAGATCAAGAACCTTCAAGAAGGGACCGCGGCGTTCGAGGTCGAGTACGCCAAGGTCATGAACCAGATCAAGCACAAGCGCGGTCTCGAGTAGCGGCCGATGCAGAGCATGACTGGATACGGAAGCGGGCGGGCTGCGCTCGGCGAGGGACATGTCGTTCTCGACGTTCGCACCGTGAACCACCGCTACTTGGACGTTCGCGTGCGGCTGCCATCGCGCATTCAAAGTCGAACGCCGGCCGTCGAGCGGGTCCTACGCGCACGCCTGCAACGCGGCCGCGTCGATGTGAGCGCCCGGTTCGAAGGGCAGACGCTTCCTCGACCGACTCTGGATCTCGACCGTGCACGAAGCGTGTATCAAGAGCTCACGACACTTCGTGACGAGCTCAACCCCGGCGAGCCGGTTCCGCTCGCGCTTCTGTCCTCGGTACCAGACCTGTTCGTCACCCATCGCGAAGTCGATGAGGAAGCCCTCGACGCCGCACTCGTGCGTGCCGCGGAGGCCGCGTGTAAGAGCGTGATCGCGATGCGCAACGCCGAGGGCGCAGCGCTTGCGACGGAACTTCAGAAGCGCCTCGGCGAAGTTCAACAGACCCTCACCTCGTTGGAGACCGCTCTTCCGACCCTCGTCGAAAGCCGCCGCTCACGACTCCGCGATCGCCTCGACGCCCTGCTTTCCGGAACGGATGCGAGCCTCGACTCCGCTCGCCTCGAACAAGAGGTCGCGGTCATCGCCGATCGCTCCGACGTGACCGAGGAGCTCGTCCGTCTCGAGAGTCACCGCGCGCAAATGCTCGAACTCACCGAAAAAAGTGACGCTCCCGTGGGCAAGCAAATCGACTTTCTGCTCCAGGAGATGACCCGGGAAACCAACACGATTGGAGCCAAGGTCCAGGATGGCACCGTGACGCCGAACGTGATTGCGCTGAAAGCCACCATCGAACAAATGAGGGAGCAAGCGCAGAATGTGCTGTAGCCTACCCTGGGCTCTGGGTAGAGCCTGAATGGGAGAGTGGTCGAATGAGTGTCGCGTCGTCGACGGATCCGGATCTGATCCTGCTAATCATCAGCTCGCCGTCAGGAGCGGGCAAAACGACCCTCACCCACCGTTTGCTTCAAGAGTTTCCCGAACTGCGCTTCAGCGTCTCGCACACCACGCGAGCGCCACGTACCAACGAGGTCGACGGCCAGGACTACCACTTCGTCAGCGAAGATGCGTTTCGTAAGGTGCTGAGTGCAGACGGCTTCGCGGAGTGGGCGGAGGTCCACGGTAACCTCTACGGCACCAGCGTCGAAGAGATCAACCGCGCGCGAGACGCCGGCAAGGCCGGCGTGCTGTTCGACGTCGACTATCAGGGCGCCCGCCAAATCAAAGAGAAGTTCCCGCATGCGATCGGAGTGTTCATCCTGCCTCCGTCGATGAAAGAACTGCGCCGTCGGCTCGAAGGTCGTGGCTCGGATAGCGCCGAGGTTCGCGCACGACGCTTTGACAAAGCGCGCGAGGAAATCGGGCACTACCCGTTCTTCGACTACATGATCGTGAACGACGACCTGCAGCAGGCGCTCGGCCAGCTGCGCGGTATCGTACTCGCCGAAGGCTGCAGGCAGTGGCGAGTCGCAGCCAAGGCCGAAGCTCTGCTCAAGGGCTGAGGCTCAGTACTGAATGCCGAGCAAGAGGCGCATCGTCAGTGCTCGCCGAATGCCGAGCCCCTCTGCACCGGGCTCGGTAATCCCGTTGACCTGCAGGTAATCCAACCCGTTCAGCGGGAACAGCACGCCGAACTGGCCGGCAACGAAGAACCCGTCGGTGAACTGCGGGCCATTCTCGGTCCGGTAGTAGACTGAAATGTCGAGCTCCACGCCGAGGTTGGGCTCGGACGAGTACGTCTGTTGCTGGTACATCGCGCGGCTGTAGATGAAGTCGAGGCGCGCCCCGAAGACGCGGCCAAAGTCGCTTCGAATGATGTCGTAGCTAATCGCGGGCGCCAGGTAGTACGCGCCGGCAATCGCACCGAGGATTTCCTTCCAGAGGATCAGATCGATGCGGTAGTCCGGATGAAACGAAAACGTCGAGATGTTCTTCTTCCCGACGGGCTGCGTCGAGAGGTCCTCGTACCGGGAGAGGCCGACCACGTCGGGGTCACCGGAAGCCACACCGCTCTTCAAAAAGACGCCGAGCCTCTTGCCGACGGTGCGGTACTCGAGCTCGAACGCGATGGCCCACTGGCGAAGCTTGAAGCGGTCGCCCTCCGCAGTCGGGGGAAAGCCGCCAGGGGAAATGTTTTGGATCTGGCCGAAGATGCCTGCGAACTCCATCTCCAGTCGGAGGTCCTTCCACAGCGCTTGGAACCAACCGTCGGGCATGTAGATGTTCGCATCACGGCGTACGAACGAGTTCTCTACTTCAGCGGGGGTCGCCAAGAGTGGCGTTGTAGACGTCGAGAGGAACTGCGAACGATAGATGAAGTACGCGCCACCGTTGATCACCCATTTTCCGGCGTTGAGGCGTTTCGCGCGCGGGATCGGCTCGAGCCGTCGCGCGACGAGAAACGAGAACTGTCGGGTATCGTCGAACTTGCTCGCGTCGCGGGGAATCGCCTGGATGTCGCCCACCGGGTCGTTGATGTATCCCTTGTTCGCGAAGTCCCACGAGATGCCGAAGAAGATTCCTTTGAACTTGCCGATGAGCTGAATGCGGTCGACCTCGGACTGGAAGTCGGAGTCGAGCGGCGTGGAGAGGATGTTGGTGCCCTCGCCTGCGTTCCACAGCATACCGAGGCCCCACTGGTTCCCCATGCGGCCGAACCGGAAACTGCCGATCGTGCTGTTGGTGATCTCGCCCCATGCTCGTCGAACGACGAGCGCATCACCGACCGTGTTTCGAAACGACTCGGGCGGCGTCGAGGTACGCGTCAGGCTGTCGACGGGGACGCCGGGAGCGCGACCGCTGACCTGACCGAATTGGTTGACGGACTTCACCTCGGGCGTCGAGCCCAGGATGAGGTTGTCGAACGCGTCGATCATCAGGTGGAGTCGGACGTTGTCGTTGAGGGAAAACGTCGGCTGTAGACGAAGACGCATGTTCGCGTACCGCAGGATACCCGTCCCCGTGCAGCGCTGGTCCTGATCGGCCGGCGACTGGGGCTCGCCGCTGCAGCCGCCCTGGGGAAGCACGCCGTTGCCGCCCGTGGTCGGTGAGTTGTCGATGGGAATCCATCGAGCAAACGGGTCCCCGGGACCGAGGCGATCCAGCGGAATCCTCCGGACCGAGAAGTTGTCGATGTACTCGCCGCGAACGCGGAAATACCCGTTGAGCGAGAAGACAGGGCGCGGATTGGTCCAGGTCGCGAGAGTCGGGTCCGCCGCGGGGGGTTCGGCCTCACCGAGGAGCGCCGCGTCCTCCGCGGCCATTTCGGCGTCGTCCTCCTCTTCGAAGGCGCTCTCGTCGAAGTCGTCCTCCTCGAACTCGACGTCGAAATCATCCTCGGCGGGCGGAGGCTCCTCCTCCGGCAGCGTCAGGCCCCCCATGCTCGGTGCCCGCAGCTGTGGCGGCGGCTCTTCCTCTGCCGGCTCTTGCGCCGACGCTACTGCTCCCCATAGGGCTACAACCCAGATAATCGCTAAGAAACGGCGCATTGAACCCGTGCGGTCCGGGGCGTAGCACGCCGGGATCACACGGGTCAACGACGCAATTGCGGCCTTGACCGCGCGCTTCCAGGCATTTAGCTCCGCTCCGAGATTCTAGTGACCGACACTTTGCGCTTCATACCGCTCGGGGGCCTCGACGAGGTCGGGATGAACTGCGCCGCCATCTCCTGTGGGGACACGACGATCGCCATTGATTGCGGTATCGGATTCACCGACGAAAACGGCGCGCAGCTCATGCACGCCGACTTCAGCTGGCTGCACGACCGCGCCGAGGCGCTCGACGCGATCGTCATCACGCACGGCCACGAGGACCACATCGGCGCGCTGCCCTACTTCCTGAAGTCTCAACGCGTCCCGGTCTATGCCCCGCCGTACGCGGCCGCATTGATCGAGGATCGGCTCGCCGAGCATCGTCTGAAGGACGTCGACCTTCGCGTGAGCCGGCCGGGCAGCCGTATCGACATCGGGTCGCTCGGCGTCGAGCGCTTCGCGGTGCATCATTCCATCGCCGACGCGACAGGGCTCATTCTAGATACCCCCGTCGGAACCGTCGTACATACCGGCGATTTCAAGATCGAATCGGACCCGTGCGAGGGACAGCGGTTCGACCGCGAGCGGTTGAAGGAAGTGGGCGATGCGGGCGTCCGTCTCCTGTTGAGCGACTCCACCGGTGCCGATGTCGATGGACGCGCGGGGCTCGAACGCAACGCGGAGGCGGCTCTCGAACGTCACGTCGCCGATGCGACGGCACGCGTGGTCGTGGCGACGTTCTCGTCGAACGTGTTCCGGCTGCGGGCCGCTCTTCGAATCGCGCGCGAGGTCGGGCGAAAGGTATGCCTTCTCGGCATGTCGGTGAACAAGCACGTCGAGGTTGCAGGCGACCTCGAGCTGATTCCGCCGGTCGACAGCTTGCTCATCGCCCCGGAAGACGTCGAAACCTACCCGCCGCACGAAGTGATGATCATCGCCGGAGGCACCCAAGGCGAAGCCGCCTCGTCGCTCACCCGCCTCGCACGCGACGAACACACCCGCGTGTATCTCGACGAAGGAGACACCGTGATCTTCTCGTCGCGCATCATCCCCGGCAATGAGCTCGCGGTGTTCGAGGTGATCAACCGCTTCGAGGAGCGGGGCATCCGAGTCATCACTCGGCGCCAACACCCCGACGTTCACGCGAGCGGGCACGGCAGCCGAGACGAGCAGCGTGACATGATCAAGCTGATTCGACCGGATGCGTTTGTGCCGGTTCATGGCACTCACCATCACCAACGGCGCCACGTCGAGCTCGCACACGAAGAGGGAATCGAAGAGACCGCGATGGTGTCGAACGGTCGAGTGCTCGAGGTGACACGCGATGCGATCCGACTCGGAGGTCGCGTGACGGCCGGCCGGATCTACATCGACGGAAATCGTCCGGTGAGCGAGGAGCTCATGCAAGCGCGCAGAGCCATGGGCGCGGGCGGCTGCGTCACCCTTCGGATCGAGCTTCGCAGCGGTCGAATTCGAGAGCTTCCCCTGGTCGCGTCTCAGGGCGTCTTCGAGGCAGACCGACGCCGCCACAACGAGGCCGGCATCGCGAAGCACGTCCACAATCGGCTGAAACGCGAGCGCTTCAGATACCTCGAAGATGCCGAAGATGCCGCAATTGAAGCAGCGAAACACTACTTGAGGCACAATCATCGCAGCCGTCCGCTAATCGTCGCGGATGCAGATGGGACATGATGAGCCGATGGGTTGCGAGCGCGTTCGCCGCGCTATTGTTGAGCAGCTGCCAGGGACAAACCACCGAGCCCACTCCGAGTCCCGTACCCGAGGTGAGCAGCGGCGCTGACGCCGAATCGAGCGGAGCAGAAGAAGTCAGCGTTGGCGTCGCGCGTGCCGCGACGCCCGAGGAACGAGCCGCGATCGACGAGCTGCTTCGCGCCGCAGAAGCCGTTCGACAGCTCAAGCTGAGGAAGCCCGTCAGCATCGAGATCGAAGATGGCGCTGCGATCGCGTTGAGCCTCCGGTCCCAGATCGAAGTCGACGAACTCGAACGCGCTCGGACCATCTACGGCTCGCTCGGATTGCTCGACACTGAGAGCGACCTCGAGGGAATGTTCGCCGCCGTTCTCGGAGAGCAGGTCATCGGTTACTACGACCCGGACACCCGTCGGCTCGTCGTGCGCGACACCGTCATGGCCGCGTTGACGGGGGATCCGACTTCCGAAGAGACTCAGGAGGCGCGGCTCGTGCTGATTCACGAGCTCGTTCATGCACTGCAGGACCAGCGACTCGGCCTCGGCGAACAGTACGAAAAGGACCGAACCGCGGACGCCGACAATGCGTTCCGCGCCGTCGTCGAAGGCGACGCAACGCTCGCGATGCTCGCGCACGCGCTCCGCCAGCAGGGCATTCCACTTTCGGCCGGCATCCAAGGCATTCAACAGATGGGCGGCTACCTCGACCTCAATGCGCTGGTAAGCGGCGAGAAGCTCGACGACGCGCCCGCGATCGTGAGGGTGACCCTCGTGGCTCCGTACCTTCGAGGCCTGCAATTCACAGCGGCCGTCCAAGGGCGCGGCGGCTGGCCCGCGGTCAACAACGCCCACCGCCGACCCCCGGTGAGCACCGAGCAGGTGATCCACCCCGAGAAGTACTTCGGTAGGGAACCGGCCGAGGTGGTGGCGATCCCCGAACACCCGGAGCTCCTCGATTCGGGGTTCGAGCGCGTCGAGGAAAACACCCTAGGCGAGCTCGAGCTGAGCGTGTACCTCGGCCAGACGACCGAGTCGGAGACCAACGAGGCTGCAGCCGCAGGCTGGGCAGGAGACCACCTCGCCGTCTTTCGTCGAAACGACGAGCTCGCCGCCGTCTGGTGGACCACGTGGGATACCGAGCGCGACGCTCAAGAAGCCTTCGAGGCGGCCAAGGCGGTGGCGGCCGACGATCCCCTCGCGGTGGTCGAACTCCGCGGCCGCAGCGTACTCATCGCGAGGGGTATCCCTCCGAAGCTCCATCGCGCGGTCAAGAACCGATTCGTCTCCTTCGCTCGCTCGATCGAGTCACGCCCCGCCCCCCCGGAAGTCCGGCCGAGTCCCGTCTATTGAGCTTGCGCCGTGCGTCACCCGGGCTACGAAGCGGCCATGGGACGCGCCTCTTGGGACGAGTACTTCATGGACATCGCCGTGGTCGTCGCACGCCGCTCGACCTGCTCGCGGAAGCACGTCGGGGCGGTGATCGTGCGCGACAAGACCATCCTTTCGACCGGCTACAACGGCTCGATTCGAGGTCTTCCGCACTGCGACGAAGTCGACCACATGATGGAGGACGGACACTGCGTCCGAACGATCCACGCTGAGATCAACGCCATCATTCAGGCTGCGAAGAACGGCGCCCGCATCGATGGCGCCTCGATCTACGTCACCGCGTCCCCGTGTTGGAACTGCTTCAAGGCCATCTGCAACGCCGGTGTCAAGCGCATCGTGTTCGAGGAGTTCTATCGGGACGAGCGTATTTTCGAGGTTTCCCAGGCGCTCGGCATCGAGCTCGTCGAGCTGCACAGGGAGCTCCAGCAGGCCGACGCTGCACCTTGACGGCCCTCGGCGGCGGCAGTACGAACCGCGCCTGGCCGCGCGCCGAAAACCGCCATGGAATCTGAAATTCGCGAGATTAGTCCCGTCCTCGTGGAGGTCACGGTCGAAGTACCGTGGGACCGCATCCAAAAGGACCTCAACGACACCTACAAAGAGCTTGGCAGGACCGCACGCGTCCGTGGCTTCCGACCCGGCAAGGTACCCCGCGACGTCATGCGCCAGATGTATGGCAAGCAGATCGCGGCCCAGGTCACCGGAACCCTCGTCGAGCAAGGGCTGATGGAAGCGGTGCAGAAGCACGAGCTCAACATCGTGGCTCAGCCCGAGATGGAAGAGGCGCCCGAGCTCGAAAGTGGCAAGCCGCTCACCTTCAAGGCGAAGGTGGAGGTCCGGCCGAAGGTCGAATCGGTCGAGCTCGACGCGCTCGAGGCGTGGCAGAAGCCGGTCGACATCCCGAACGAGGACGTCGACGCGGAGGTCGAGCGTCTCCGGCAGCAGCACGCCGAGATTCAGCAGCCGGACCCGATGCGACCCGCCGCCGAAGGTGACCTCCTCACCATCGACTACACCGTGAGCGTCGACGGCGAGGCGAAAGAGGAGCTCGGAGCCGAAGATCGGCAGGTCGAGATCAACGACGAGCACCTCCTGCCTGCTCTGAAGGAAGGCCTCCTCGGCATGCAGCCGGGCGAAGAGAAGACGGTCGAGGTCCCGTTCGAGGACGACCACCCGAACGAAGAGCTCAAAGGAAAGACCGCGACGTTCTCGATCACGGCGAAAGACCTACACGAGAAGCTCCTGCCCGAGGTGGACGACGAGTTCGCAAAGGACTGTGGCGACTACGAGACGCTGCTCGAGCTTCGCTTGAAGATCCGGGAGGGACTCGAAGCGTCGGCCAAGCAGCGCGCCGAGGCGGAGCTCAAGGACCAGCTGATCGACAGTCTCATCGAACACAACGACATTCCGGTTCCGCCCTCGATGGTGCAGCAGCAGCAACAGATGATGATGTACGAGATGGCGCAGTTCATGCAGATGGCCGGTCAGCAGGGTGCGCCGGGCCCGGACTTCTTCGGGGGCATGGAAGATCGGGCGAAGCGGCGGGTCCAGGCCGGAATCCTGCTTGGTTCCCTCGCACGCCAGGAAGGCATCGAGGTCGGCGACGAGGACCTAGACGCGAAGTTCCAAGAGATCGCCGAGGCCACGGGGAAGCACGTGGCGAAGGTCCGGGCGGAGTACCAGGAGGCGCAGCGGGATCAGCTTCAATCTCAGCTTCTCGAGGAGAAGGTCATGGCGTTGCTGACCGAGCGTGCCAAGATCCATGAGGGGGAGCGGCCCGAGCCAGAACCCGCACCCGAGCCAGCCGAGAGCGAGCCGGCAGCCGACGACGAGGGGGAAGCACCATGAGCGAGTCAACCAAAGCGCAGATGTACATGCCGTGGGTCGTGGAAACGACGCACCGCGGCGAACGTCAGTGGGACATTTTCAGCCGACTCCTCAAAGATCGCATCATCTTCCTCGGAACCGAGGTGAACGACGAGGTCGCCAACGCGATCATCGCGCAAATGCTGTTTCTCGAAAGCAGCGATCCAGACAAAGAGATCACGCTGTACATCAACAGCCCCGGCGGAGCGATTACAGCAGGGCTCGCGATTTACGACACGATGCAGTACGTGCAATCACCAGTCTCCACCGTGTGCCTCGGCCAGGCGGCTTCGATGGCGGCCTGGCTTCTCGCATCGGGAACAACTGGGATGCGCAAATGTTTACCGAACAGCCGCATCATGATTCATCAGCCGCTCGGCGGAATTCGCGGTCAGGCAACCGACATCGAGATACACGCAAAAGAGATTCTGAAACTTCGTGAACAAATGAACACGATCCTGGCCAAGCACACAGGTCAGAGCGCAGATCGCATTAAGGAAGACACCGAACGCGATCGCTATCTCTCCGCTGAAGAAGCGAAAGAGTACGGGCTGATCGACAACGTCATCCAAGCGAAGCAGGAAGCCTGAGACAGCAGAAAACACGGCGAATGCGGCCCGCGTAGACCTTGCCGTAACTGAGGCAGGACGCTAGACTCAGTCGAGCAGGTATATGGTGGATCGCAGGCGAGACGACGGGCACGGTAATCTTCAATGTTCCTTTTGTGGGAAGTCCCAGAAGGAAGTCAAAAAGCTCATTGCGGGTCCCACCGTCTATATCTGTGACGAGTGCATCGGACTCTGCAACGACATCATCGCGGAAGAAGTGGAGCGCGAAGAGTCGCTCACGACGACGACGCCTCTTCCAAAGCCCGCTGAGATCAAAACCATCCTGGACGAGTACGTCATCGGACAAGAACGCGCGAAGAAGATTCTCTCCGTCGCGGTGCACAACCACTACAAGCGTATCGACTCGAAGGTCGCGACCGACGATGTCGAGCTGCAGAAGAGCAACATCCTTCTGCTCGGGCCGACGGGTTCCGGCAAGACGCTACTCGCGCAAACGCTCGCGCGTATCCTCAACGTCCCGTTCGCCATCGCCGACGCCACGACGCTCACAGAAGCGGGCTACGTCGGCGAAGACGTCGAGAACATCATCGTTCAGCTTCTGCAGAACGCCGATCACGACGTCGAGCGAGCCCAACGCGGCATCGTCTATATCGACGAGATCGACAAGGTTGCGCGCAAGGGCGACAACCCTTCGATCACGCGCGACGTCAGCGGTGAAGGCGTCCAGCAGGCGCTTCTCAAAATTATCGAAGGCACGGTCGCCAACGTCCCACCGAAGGGCGGGCGCAAGCATCCCCAGCAAGACTTCCTGCAGATCGACACCGGCAACATCCTCTTCATCTGCGGCGGTGCGTTCGTCGGCCTTGACGACGTCATCGAACGACGTATCGGCGAGCGTACCCTAGGTTTCGGCGCCGACATCCCGTCCCGCAAAGACAAGAAGATCGGCGAGCTTCTCGAGCGCGTCGAGCCGGAAGACCTTCTTCGCGCCGGGCTCATTCCCGAGTTCATCGGCCGCCTGCCGGTCATCGCCACGCTGCACGAGCTCAACGAGGAAGCCCTCGTCGACATTCTGACCAAGCCGAGAAACGCCCTGGTTAAGCAGTACCAGAAGCTTTTCGAGATGGACGGCGTGAAGCTGAAGTTCGCCAACGGTGCGCTCCACGCGGTCGCCCGAGAAGCACTGAAGCGAAACGCCGGAGCTCGAGGCCTTCGCGCCATCATGGAGAAGTCGATGCTCGACATCATGTACGACGTCCCGTCCCAGGCGGACATCCGGGAGGTCGTCGTGAGCGAAGAAGTCATCGCGTCCGGCGAGAAGCCGCTCATCGTCTACGAAAAGGAAGAGGCGGAGCTCGCCTAGTGCGGCAGCCGCCGTACCTCGCCGCGCGCGGCGTCACCAAGTAGACCGATGTTCTTTCACCGCAACGACAACGACGACCAGAACCCCGGTGGCAACGCGCCGCTCGGCGATTCGTTCCCGCTTCTTCCGCTGCGCGACATCATCGTGTTCCCGCACATGGTCGTGCCTCTGTTCGTAGGCCGCGAGAAATCGATCAACGCGCTCGAAGAGGCGATGAGTCAGGACAAGGAAATCCTCCTCGCGGCGCAGAAGAAGGCGAAGACCAACGACCCGACCGCAGAAGACATCTTCGAGGTCGGCACCATCGGCACGATCATCCAACTGCTTCGTCTGCCGGACGGAACGGTCAAAGTGCTGGTCGAAGGCAAGCGACGCGCGCGGATCACTCAGTTCCTTCCGCACGAGGACTTCTTCCTCTGCGCGACCGAGCCGGTCGAAGAGGTGTTCAACCCCAACGTCGAGATCGAAGCGCTGATTCGATCGGTGCAGTCGGCGTTCGACGTGTACGCGAAGCTCAACAAGCGCATCGCGCCCGAAATGCTCATGACGGTGCAGACCATCGACGACCCGAGCAAGCTCGCCGACACCGTCGTCGTGCATCTAACGAGCATCAAGCTTTCCGATCGTCAGGAGATCCTCGAAACCGTCGACCCCGCGAAGCGTCTCGAGCGGCTGTTCCAGCTGATGAACGCCGAAATCGAGATCATGCAGGTCGAGAAGAAGATCCGCTCCCGCGTCAAGAAGCAAATGGAGAAGACGCAGAAGGAGTACTACCTGAATGAGCAAATGCAGGCCATTCAGAAGGAGCTCGGGGAGCGAGACGAGTTCAAGAGCGAGATCCAGGAGCTCGAACAGCAGCTCAAAAACAAGAAGCTCAGCAAAGAAGCCAACCTCAAGGCCCGCAAAGAGCTGAAGAAGCTCAAGATGATGCAGCCGATGAGTGCGGAGGCGACCGTCATCCGCAACTACATCGACTGGGTGATCGCGCTCCCGTGGGGCGACAAGTCCGACGAGAACTACGATATCGAAGCGGCCGAGCAGATCCTCGACGAGGACCACTTCGGTCTCAAGAAGCCGAAAGAGCGCATCGTCGAATACCTCGCCGTGCAGGCGCTCGTGAAAAAGCTCAAGGGGCCGGTGCTTTGCCTCGTCGGTCCGCCCGGCGTTGGTAAGACCTCGCTCGCAAAGAGCATCGCACGCTGCACCGGGCGCGAGTTCGTGCGTCTCTCACTTGGTGGCGTCCGCGATGAGGCAGAGATTCGCGGCCACAGGCGCACGTACATCGGCGCCCTTCCCGGCCGTCTGATTCAATCGCTTCGTAAGGTGGGAACCAACAACCCGGTGTTCCTGCTCGACGAGATCGACAAGATGTCGAGCGACTTCCGCGGCGACCCCGCCGCCGCGCTTCTCGAGGTGCTCGACCCCGAGCAGAACCACAACTTCAACGACCACTACCTCGACCTCGACTACGACCTATCCGACGTGATGTTCATCACGACGGCTAACACCCTGTCGGGAATCCCGCTGCCGCTTCGCGACCGCATGGAGATCCTAGAGATCAGTGGCTACACCGAGTTCGAGAAGCTGAACATCGCCACTCGGTACCTCGTGCCGCGCCAGCGCGAGAACGCCGGCCTCCAGGACATCGACCTGCAGATCAGCGAAAACGCGATTCGCCAAGTCATCCACTACTACACGATGGAGAGCGGCGTCCGTAACCTCGAGCGCGAGATCGGGAGCGTCTGCCGAAAGATCGCGCGCCAGGTTCTGAAGGACGGCGAAGAAGCGAAGACCAAGACCTACGGCGTCGAAGCGACGGACATTCCCGAGTACCTCGGCGTTCCCAAGTACCGTCCCGACAAGACCAACGAAAAGGACCACGTCGGTCTCACCAACGGTCTTGCGGTGAACGCGTTCGGCGGCTCCATTCTCGAGTGCGAAGTCGCGTGCGTGCCGGGCAAGGGCAAACTCAACATCACCGGCCTTCTCGAAAAGGGAATGCAGGAGTCGGCACAGGCCGCGATGAGCTACATCCGCTCTCGCCAAAAGGTCCTCGGTCTCGAACCCGACTTCCACTCGAAGTACGACGTGCACGTTCACTTCCCAAACTTCGTGCCGAAGGACGGTCCGAGCGCAGGCATCACCATGGCGACGAGCATCGCGAGCTCGCTCCTCAAGATTCCCGTTCGAAAGAACGTGGCGATGACTGGCGAGATCACCCTCCGTGGTCGCGTACTGCCCATCGGCGGCCTGAAGGAAAAGCTGCTCGCCGCACACCGCGCGGAAATCGACGTCGTCCTGGTTCCAAAAGAAAACCAAAAGGATCTCAAAGAAATCCCGCGACGCGTACTGAACGCCCTTCGCATCGTCCTGGTCGAGCACATGGACGAGGTGCTGCGCGAGGCGCTGGCGCTGAGCGATCCCGACGCGCTCTTCGGCGAACACCAAATGCGCCCGGCGGAGTACCGCGAAGGGGAGCTCATCACCCCTGAGTCGCCTGAAGGCGAAGACGTTCCCGAGCCCACCGTCGACGCGCCGGGCGCACGGCAGTAGCTCGACCAAGAGGTCGTCGTCTAGGGCACGAGCTCGATCG
>CBFCWN010000057.1:0-25877 GCA_965601515.1 uncultured Myxococcales bacterium
CAAGCGTGAACGGCTAGGCATTCGGCCTCACACTGGGCATCACCCGTGCCAGTCCGAAAGTTCAGTGATTCTCATCCGCGTCGACGATCGAGAGTCTCCGCGGTGACGACGCCCGCCCCCGTGCGGGGGCGGGCGGCATCCACGCAGCGCGAAGCGGTGGTACGCTTCGCGTATGATGGCAATGACCATCGAACGACTCGAGCAGTACATTCATCGCGGATAACTCATGGCAACGAAGCTCTGGCTCCAACACTTCACCACCGACGAGATTCGCGAGCTCCGCGTCATCAGCGACCTGCGCGCGTGGGCCTCCATCCTGTTGAACTACGGCCTCATCGCCGCGTCGATGGCACTCGTCGCATGGAGTCCAAACGTCTTCTCCGTGATGCTCGCCCTCTGGATCATCGGCACTCGGCAGCTGGGCTTCGCCATCATCATGCACGACAGCGCCCACCGGACGCTTTTCAACAACCGGGCGTTGAATGATTTCGTTGGGAACTGGCTCGCCGCGTATCCGATCTATCTGAGCGCGGACATGTACCGAGGCCATCATCTCGAGCATCACGCAAAGACGTGGACCGAGGGTGACCCCGACCTGTCGTTGGCGACTCCGTTTCCAGTGAGCAAGGCCAGCATGGCGCGAAAGGTCGTGCGCGACCTGTTGGGGGTGACCGGGCTCAAACAGCTGATCGGTACGACCGTCCTCGTGCTTCGGGTGTGTCGCGGAAAGACCGTAGAGACCGGCACCCTGCCACTCCACCTCGAACGAAGGGCCGCGATCAAGATGGTTCTCGGCACCCTCATTACGAATGCCGCCCTCTTCGGGTTTCTCTACGCCATCGGTCACCCGTGGCTGTATCTGCTGTGGTTCGGTGCGTGGATGACGACGAACAAGCTCGTCGCTCGCGTTCGTGCGATTGCAGAGCACGCCGTCATTCCCGATCCAGCTGACCCGATGAAGCACACGCGTACCGTGGAGGCGGGCTGGTTGGAGCGTGTCTTCATCGCACCGAACTTCGTGCAATACCACCTCGAGCATCACCTTTTGATGACGGTGCCGCACTACAACCTGCCGCGGTTCCACAAGATGCTCGAAGAACGCGGCCTTCTCTCGGACGCGTGCGTCGCGAACAGCTACGCTCAAGTTCTCCGCAAAGCCGTCGCCGCTTAGCTGGCGGCCCGGGCTCGGTTGTCGGCGCAGCGCGACGTGGCGGTGGCGACCACGACGGGACGCAAGTCTGCGGGGATCATTCCCGCGAAGCAGTTGGTCACGATACCGACTCCGAGCTCGCGTTCGGGGTCGGCCCAGGCGCCGGACCCGCCGAATCCGAAATGACCGAACGCGTGAGGATTCGGGCGACCGAAATCGAGATGGTGGCCTGCAAGGGATAGGCGAAGGCCAAGGGAGACGGGTCGCATGTAACCGACCTTGAACCGCAGCGGGAACGGGATGACTCGACCGATCGCAGAGTTTTGGTCTTCCGCCGCCTCGGCCAGCCTCGCGGGCGACATCAGTCGAACGCCGTCGATACTTCCGCCGCGACTGAGCGCCCCGTAAAGGCGCGCCAGCGACCTCGCGTTGAACACGCCGTTGCCCGATGGGATGACCGACGTGAGCCAGCGCGGGTCGCCGAGGACATCGCCGAGCCCCGGGGGTATCATCGCGTCGACGAACTGACCGACCGTGGAGTGCCAGCGCGCCGTGGTCGATGCAGTCCGCCTCACCTTCGCTCGGACTCCGCGAGGTCGTCCGCCGAGAGCTTTGCGCGGGATCTGGGGAATCAAGAACTCCGACACGCGTGGCAGCTCGGATTCCGGAAGGCCCATGTACAGCCCATCCACACCGAGCGGATCGGACAGGTACTCTTTGAGGAGCTCGGGGAATCGTTTGCCGGTCACCCTCTGCAGGATCTCGCCGATGATCCATCCGCCGGTCCAAGCGTGGTAGCCGAAGTCGGTGTCCGGCTTGTGGACCGGCCACATGTCCGCCACGAGCTCGACCATGTGATCCCAGTCGAACATCTCTTCGGCCGAATCGATGATGCGCGCGATCGAGTAGAGTCCCGCCCGGTGCGAAGCCGCCTGTCGGACCGTGATGGCGCCTTTCCCGTTCCTTCCGAACGCTGGCCAGTAGCGCGCTACCGGAACGTCGAGATCGACCAAGCCTCGATCGATCGCCACGTGAAGCAAGGTCGCCATCACGCCCTTGCCGGTGGACATGCTCAATGCGAGGGTCTCGGGCTCGAAAGGCGTGCCGTGACGGTCGCGCGTACCGCACGCGAGGTCCGCGACCAATTCCCCACGATGGTAGACGGCCACAGCGACGCCTCCGGGGCCGTGCAACGGAGCGCAATGCCGAACCGTCTGCCGAAGCGAACGGAAATCCGGGTGGCTGTACCCGCGAACCTGCATACGACTACGGAATGACCTCGATGTTCCGGAGAAACTCCAGCGCGCGGTCGGTCACTCGCTCCTTGTCGAAGTAGAGAATGTGACCTCCGCAGCTCCAGTATACCTCGGGTCGACCGAAGTGCTCCCAGAGAACCTCCGTGTGGACCGCGGGAATCAGACCGTCGTTCCCGCTGGCGGCGAGCAGCACTCGCTCCTTCGGGATCGAAAGCGGGTGTGAGAGCGGTGTGAACGGGGCCAAGATCTTTCGCAGCTCGCGGATCATCACGGCGGGCTCGTCGAGCGACTCCTCGAAGAACGACCGAGTCGGCCAGCTCATGACGAGGTCGGCGATGCTGACGACCGGAGCGACGCTCACGATGAAGTCGGTTCGCGGCTCGAGGCACGCCATCAGCGAGGCGTGAAAACCGCCCCAGCTATAGCCCATGATGCCCACGTTCGGAGCGCCCCGTTTCAGCAAGTAGTCGAGCAGAATGCGGAGGTCCATGACGCCCTGCGCGCAGGCCTCGCTCAATCGCCAAAGCGATGGCTGAATGATTGCCGCACCGTGGAACGCGGCCGAGTGGGGTAAGCGGCCTCCGTGCAGAGGAAGGTTCATGAACACGACGTCGAGCCCCGCGTCGAAGTACCTCTCCGCGGAGAACCACATCTTGTTGATCCGGTAGTCCGGCGCAGAGAACCCATGGAGGAAGATTACGACGGGTCGCGGCCCGTCCCGGTGAAACCAGGCACGCGACTCAACTCGATCGTTTGGCTCGAGCGCGGCGTATTCGTCTCGAAACCTCGGGTCGAGCGTCTGAAACGGACTGTAGAAATCGATGCTCGCGAGCTTTGCGTTCTTCGGGTCCCATGAGCGTCGGCGCGTCGCGCGTTCGATGACCGATTGGCGCCACCACCTCGGCCGTTCGAAGGCGCTGCCCGGATCGTCGAGAAACCGCGGCTGCGAATAGAACGCGTGGTAGTCGATGTATTCCTGCAACGTCGTGTCGGAGAGGTGTGGTTGGATCTTCTTTCTGTAGGGGACGGACAATGCGGAGGCCGCGACTCGATCGAGCGCCCATCCCATCCGTCCCAGAAGCGGGCACGTCTCGCTGCTCCGTCGGAGAAACGAGTGCGCGGAGAAGTCGGGGCAGAGCGCATCGATCCACCCGGTCCCCGATTCCCCGGGCTCCCTTTGCGGAAAGGCATTCCGATGCGCATGAATGGTCGCTGTCACGGCTTCCTCGCGGCGACTCTTCTGCAAAGGGGATGCCGTATCGAACACGGGTCACTTCTGCCGCGTTTCGAGCGTTTTTTCCGCACACGGAAATGCAGAAACTGCGCTAGCGCTCAGCCTTGGCGCAGCGTTTTCGTTGACGAGTCAGGGTTCGTACGAACAGTAGGTCCCCGTGCGGACCGAACGAGTGAGATGTTTCGCGAGGGCCGGGTGGAACGCCTCGATGCGTCGTATCGCGTCTCGAATGCGGCGCTGAACGTTGACGCGTGCACGTTCCGACGCCGACCCGCGTCGCCTGTCTCGTCCACCAAGACCGAGCGCGCGCGCGAGCTCGGACTCGATCGCCTCGAGCTCGGCGCGTAGGCGTTCCGACCGTGCGGTGTCGTTCCATTCTTCAGCCTGATCGAGGTTCTCGCGAAGCTCGACGATTCGAGCACGGTATTGCCGACGCGCCTCCTCGTCGATCATGACGCCGCTGTCGCCGAGGTCCACGCTGTCCTTCGGGCCTGTCGGCGTGCCGCTCAAATCGATCGCGTGAAACTCGCGTCCGGGATCGGACACTAGCGTCGCGAGCATTCGTACGCCGCGGACCCCCTTCACGTGAAACTCGACGTTGCCGAACGTGATTCGCCAGAAATCGCCGGCCTCAGACATGGTCAACTCGGGCGCGTCCTCGTTCGCACCCGACGCGGTGGGCGACGATGCGACCAGCGTGGCCGCTTCGCGTTCGACCGCTGTCATCCCCACATCCGCAGCCGTCTCGCGGGCGAGCGCAGCGAGGTCGCGCGCCGCCTGTGGCACGTTTCCACCGCTCTGCGTGGTGAGATGATGCGCGTATTCGAGTGCGACCAGGGCCGTCACCGGTCGGCCTCCTAGGCGGCGTGCAGCTTCGAGGGCGTGCGTGAAGTGCTCGGTCGCCTCTTCGGGTCGCCCCAGGAGTTGGCACACGTAGGCGAGACCCCAGGACGTCGGACCTTCGAGCACCATCAAGAGGACGCCACCGTTGACCATGTGCTCGCGATTCATCGACATCCGCCGATGGAGGCGCTCTGCGAGCTCGACGTCTCCAGCCGTGACGGAGAGGCGCGCGATCGCCAGTTGAATCGAGTCGTCTCCGAGCCGCAGGAGGCGCCTGATCGTCTCGCCGTCGAAGAACCCCCTGGCGATCTCGACGCGGCCTGCAAGCGAGTGTTCGTTTCCGATGACGATTTGCGCGGTCGCAATCCCGATTTCGCTACCCAACAGGAACTTGGAAAGCCGCTCCAGCATCGGCAGCTGCGCTTCGAAGTCGCCTCGATACTGAAGAAGACGGAGCTTCTGAGCGATGTAGACAGCCTCGGAGTTCGGGTCGTTGGCCTCGGCACCGAGTCGATGAGCTTTGTCGATGAGCTCCTCTGCTTGCTCGAGACGACCTTCCCAAAGCGCGCGAAGCGCGTAGAGCGCGACTGAGCGCCACGTGTACGCGGGATGGCTGAGACTTTCGGCAAGTCGCTCGCAGGCGTGCATCGCGCGAAAGGCGTCGCTCAGGCGGGCGAGTGAAAGGTAGTCCATCGCCGAGCGGAGATGGCCTCGTAGTGCCTCGGCTGGATCGCCAAGCTCCTCCCCGAGAATGGCGAGCTCGCGATCGATGAGGAGTCGCTCGTTGAGGTCGCCGAGGTCGACCATGGCCGAGCCACCGTTTCGTAGCGTGTCGAGAAGCGTCTCAGGGTCGTCGAGACGTCGGGCCATGTCGATGGCCTCGCGCGCGAGGGCCATCGGTTCCTCGGGGTTCTCGGACGGCTGCGTGGCCGCCGCGAGGCGGGCCAAAGCGCGTGCACGGAGTGCACTGTCTCGGGTGTCGAGCGCGACGAGCGCTTCCTCGAGCAATTCGATCAGCTCGTGGTCGATGCTCGCGTAGCGGAGAGCCGAGCCGTGCTCGAGAGCCGCCCTTGCCAGCAGCTCGGGCTCTCCGGCCTCTCGTGCCAGCGCGGCCGCCTCGACGCAGGCCTTCTTTCCTGCAGCGATATCGCCCGTGCGCGTGAGTGCGTGACCAAGCTCGAGCTGCAGCTCGATGTCCTCGACGGTGTTCGTTCGGTTCGCTCGCTGCGCTGCGCGAATGGCCGCGAGGTACGCGTCAACCGCCTCGTCAAAGGCCAGCTGGCGTAGCGCTTGTCCGCCGGCCGCGCGATAGGCGTCAACGGCTTCCGCGCATCGGCCGGCGGCGCTCAGGTGGTGAGCGACTTCGGACCATCTTGGCGTGTCGCTTTCCCGTCCGGAACGTAGACCGGCTGCCGTCTTGGCGTGCCACGAAGTGCGGTCACCTTCCGAGATCGACTCGTAGACCTGTTCTCGAATCAAGAAGTGTGCGAACCGATAACGTTCGGGTGCAACCTCGACCAGAATCGAGGCTTCTGCGGCTTCGAGCGCAAGCTCCGCATAGCGTGAGCCCTCGTGACATCTCTCGAGAAGCCCGATGTCGAACTCTCTGCCGACCACGGCGCCGTGCCGAAGCATCGAGAGACAGTCGGGGGTCACCGTCTCCAAACGCTCCTGGATCGCCGTACGGACGGACGTTGGAATCGGCGGCTCGTCCGACGAGCCATCGCGGCCTCGAGCGCGCCACAGGCGCTCGACCTCGACCAGGAAGAGCGGGTGACCGTCGGTGGTGTCGTGCAGGGCACGCACGAGCTCCGGATCGGGCGTCGCGCCGGTTGCCTCGAGAAACAATGCCACGTCAGATTCTTGGAGTCGCTCCAAGGGAAGGACCTCTCCGAGGCGAGAAGTACGGCGCAGCTGGGCGCCTGCTGGCGCTTTGGCGAGCTCGGCCTCGCGAAACGTCCCGAGGAGGAGCACAGGCTGATGCCGCACCGGGCCCGACAGGAACTCGAGGAGCAAGACGGTCGATACGTCTGCGACGTGGAGGTCTTCGAGCACCAGGACGACAGGGGTATCGCGCGCAGCTTCGCCAAGTACCTGGCTCACGGCGTCCATCAGACGGAAGCGAGCCTGCTCCGCGCTGAGGCCGTCAGGCTTGGACGGAGTCGCCCCTGGCATGAGCTCGGGCAGCAATTGGCTGAGCGCGTCGATGTGGGGCTCGAGCCCGGCGGCGGGGGAAGTGCGGCTCACACCTCGAAGGATTTGCACCCACGGCCAATAGGCCGGAGCGCCGCCGGCTTCCCAGCAGCGGCCCCAGAACACTTTGAGCCCGCGATCGTGTGCGAGCCGCGCAACCTCTTCCGCGAGGAAGCTCTTACCGATCCCGGGCTCGCCGGTCAGGTACCAGGCCGAACCGCGCCCTGTTGCGGCGTCGTCAATGGCCCCTCGAATCCGGTCGAGCTCCCGGTCGCGCCCGACGATGTGCGTCTCACCCAAGCCCTGCCCTCAGGGGCGAATTTACCATGTTCGGCCGCGGAACATTGTTCCGTTCGAAGTCACGCCAGATCGATGAAGGGTGCCGACGCGAGCGCCCAGGAGGTTCGAAATGGATTGGGTTTTGATCAGTATCCCCACGGTTTTCTTTAGTTTTATCGCCTACGACAGCTTTCGTCCGGCCCGGGGCTACGTGCGGGTCAACGGCTGGGTCCTCAAGGGGGTCGCGTCATTCGTCGTGTACGTGGCGCTCTCGACCGCGCTTCCGTTTCTCTGGGACGAATGGCTCGGCGCGCATCGACTGATCGACGCGACGGCTCTTGGCACCTGGGCCGGGGCGGCGGTCGGTTTTCTCACGCTCGAGGTGTTCGTCTACGCATGGCACCGAGCCATCCACGGCAACGACTTCCTGTGGCGCTGGTTTCACCAGATGCACCACAGCGCCGAGCGAATCGACGCCGCCGGAACGTTCTACTTCTCGCCTGCGGACATGTTCGGCTGGACCCTGCTTGGCAGCCTCGCGCTGGTTTGGGCGGTCGGAATCACGCCCGAGGCGGCCGTGGTCACCAACCTCGCGGTCACCTTCTTCGCAATCTTCACCCACGCGAACATTCGTACGCCAAAGTGGCTTGGCTACGTGGTGGCGCGACCGGAGATGCATGCGGTTCACCATGAGCGCGGCTCGCACTCGCACAACTACTGCGACATCCCGTTGATCGACATGATCTTTGGAACCTACTCGAACCCGAAGACCTTCGATGGAGAGGGTGGGTTCTACGACGGAGCTTCCAGTCGGGTCGTCGACATGCTTCTCGGACGCGACGTGTCGGTTCCGAGAGAAGTCGCTGCTGAGGCGTCCCGCGTTGAGGTCGTGAGAGCGACGGCCTCGGTCAATGACCTCGCCGCGTGAGTGTCACCCGCCGAAAGGTTTGAAGACGGCGACCGTCACGATGAGAACGGAAAGGATGGAGATCACCCAGGCGAGCCGCGTAAAGGTCGTCTGGGTGACCTCTTGTCCGTTTGCCCATCGACGAAGGCGTCCGGTCAACACTCCAGTGGCTCCCAGAAGCAACAGCAGAAGCGTCAGTTTGGTGTGCATCCACCCCTGACGCGCGTAGACGTCGACGAAGTTTGGGATGAGCATGCCGAGACCGCCGGCAAACGCGACGATCATCGAGGGCGTCGTGACGCGAAGCGTGACCTTTCGGAGAGCCTGCGCGATGCCGCTCTCCAGCGGCGTCGGTGCCGCGGCCGCGATGGAAACGGCGACGGCCGAACCAATCCAAAAGATCATGCCGACGAAATGGAGATAGCGAAAAACAATCATGCTCATCAGGGGACTCCTCGCGCGGCGGAGTCTAACTGCCGTGGACCAACGGCACAAAGACACAGCGGCAAAGCTCTTCGCTGCGAAGCTTGCCATCTCGTTTGCGTGACGCCTGAAGTGCTTGGCCCCAGGATTCGCCGACCGGAATGACGAGTCGTCCGCCCTCCTTGAGCTGCTCGACGAGTGCGGGAGGGACCTCGTCGGCCGCCGCCGCTACCACGATCGCGTCGTACGGGGCGCCTTCAGCCCAGCCGAGTCGCCCGTCGCCGCAGATCAGCTCGACGTTGTCGATGCCGAGCTCGTCGAGGACATCGCGAGCACCGTCGACGAGCTCGGGAATGATCTCCACTGCGTAGACCTTCTTGGCGAGCTTGGAAAGGACTGCAGCCTGGTAGCCTGAGCCGGCGCCAACCTCGAGCACGGTTTCGTTGCCGCGGAGGCGGAGAGCCTCGACCGACATGGCCACCATGAGCGGCTGCGAAATCGTTTGCCCATGCGAGAGGGGCAGGGCGCCGTCGCAATAGGCACGGTTGCGCTCGCTCGTGGGGACGAAGGCCTCTCGCGGCACCTCGCCCATCGCGGCGAGAACGCGCGTATCTGTGATGCCGCGCCGCCGGAGTTGCTCGTCGACCATGCGTGCGCGGGTGGCTGCGAAATCCATCGAGTCCCTTGATACCACTCCTTGCGCTTGACGCCCGCGCGCGTATTGTCGGGCGTTCAAAACGAGGGAATTTCGAGATGGAAAAGACCAACCCAGGCAACTTCTTCGAGGATTTCGAGGTCGGCGCAGAGCTCGTTCACGCAGTGCCGCGCACCATCACCGAAGGGGACGCGGCGATGTACATCGGGCTCACTGGCTCGAGGTACCCGCTCCATTGCTCGGCGGAGTTCGCGCGCTCGCTGGGGCATCCCCGCGAGACCATCAACGACCTGCTGACGTTTCACATCGTGTTTGGAAAGTCGGTAAACGACGTGTCTTTGAACGCCGTCGCCAACCTCGGCTACGCGTCGGTTCGTTTTCTCCAATCGGTGTACCCAGGTGACACGCTTCGCTCGGTGTCTACCGTGGTTGGAAAGAAGGAAAACAGCGACGGAGAGACCGGTGTGGTGTGGGTCAAGACCGTTGGCACCAATCAGCGCAACGAGAGCGTCCTCGAGTTTTACCGTTGGGTGATGGTACACAGGCGCGTTCCCGCGATGCCAACGGGTGTGATCCCGCCGACGATGCCCAAAGAAGTCGGACCCGAGGATCTCGTCGTTCCACCCGCGCTCGACCTCGGCGGCTACGAAGCATGGCCTTCGGGCGGCACTGCGTACTTCGAAGACTATGAGCCCGGAGAGAAGATCGACCATGTCGATGGAATGACCATCGAGGAATCGGAGCACGCGACCGCGACCCGGCTCTATCAGAACACCGCCAAGGTCCACTTCGATGCCGTGCACATGAAGCAGTCACGCTTTGGTCGTCGTTTGATGTACGGCGGCCACGTGATCAGCATCGCGCGCTCGCTGTCGTTCAACGGGATGGAGCGGGTTCTCGGCATTCTTGCATGGAACGGCGGCGCCCACGCCAATCCTACCTTCGCCGGGGACACGATCTACGCCTACAGCGAGATTCTCGACAAGGCGGACCTGCCCGCGCGAACCGACTGCGGGGCGCTTCGGGTACGATTGGTGGGATTGAAGGACGTTCGCCCCACCGAATCAGGCTTTCCCCTCAAAGTCGATAAGGGCGGTCGTCGAGTCTATGACCGAAGGGTCGTATTGGACTTGGATTACTGGCTCGTCATTCCCAAGCGGGTGCGCTGAATCCAAAACTTTGGGGGTTTCCTTGGTGCGTCATCTTTGGATCGTCTTCCTTTGCATCGCGCTCGTTGCGCCCGGCTGTAGCAGCGACAGCTCCCCCGAGAGTGGCGGCGTGCACGGTCGAAAACTTCGAAGCGTGTGCGCAGGTCTGTGGCGTTTGCGCCACACGGTTTGCCGACGCCGACATCTGCCTGCGAGCGTGCCGCGCCGAGTCCGACACGAACAGCTCGTGTCGCGACGGATACCAGTGCGATCTGTTGCTCGAAGCGTGTGACACCGGGTGCACCAGCGACGACGACTGTCGCGTGTTCGTCAACCAGGATCAGGAGCTCTTCTACGACACGGAGTCAACCGATTTCTGCAATCCGGAGACCAACCGGTGTGAGAACCCTGGCACTCTGGGCGCAGAGGCGGGTCTCTCGTGTACCGGGGACCAGGAGTGCGAAGAGCGCGGTATTTTTTCGTCTGTTCGCTGTTCGGTGGGGCTCCGGGCGACTGCCTCACCGGATTCGGTTGCACCATGCTCGACTGCGCGGTCCCCGGCATGCCCGACGACGTGTGCGGCGACGATGCCGAGTGCATCATCGATTCGACCACCGGGCTTTCGCTGTGCCTCGATAGGTGCTCATCGGCAGAGACGTGCCTCCCTGGTGCCGCGTGCGCCCAGCTCGACGATGACCCGCTCACGCTCGATGCGGTCTGCCTGCCGTTTTGCCTCGAAGATAGCGAGTGCCGGGCTGGCGAAACTTGCAATAGCGCGGGGGAATGCACCCCGCCGACCTGAGGGCTTGCAGTCTAGGCGCCGTTCCCCTACACACGGCGCCTAGGAGAAACTATGTACCTGCCCATCGCACAAAGCGACCGGTCCCGGAATCGCCGCAAGGCCGCACGCCGCAAGGCTGCCCGCAAGGCCAAGAATCGTCGCCGCGTCAATCGCATGCACGGTCGGAAGCTCGGCCGCCGCGCCTGAGTTCCGACGGCTATGGACGCGAAGGTCATCTACGTCGTTAGCGACTCGACCGGCGAAACCGCCGAGCGAGTGACGCGTGCCACGTTGCTTCAGTTCCCGGACGAGAAGGTTCGGCTGAAGATCGAGCGTCGGGTTCGCGACCGACGGGCATTGACCGCGATACTGCAAAAGGCTGCCGCCGCCGACGCCATGGTGGTGTTCACGCTGGTACGCCCCGAGCTTCGTGACCACTTCAACGAAGAGGCCACGCGACTCAACGTGCTCCACGTCGACGTCATCGGTTCGCTGATCCTGCAGGTCGCGCTCCACCTCGAAGCGGATCCCGTGAACATCCCGTCTGCCGAAATGCCGCTCTCCGCAGAGTACTTCCGTCGGGTCGAGGCCATCGAGTTCGCGGTGAAGAGCGACGACGGGAAAGAGCCGCGGAACCTCAACAAGGCGGATCTCGTTCTTTGCGGGGTGAGCCGTACGAGCAAGACGCCGCTCTCGACGTACCTTGCAGGCCGCGGCCTCAAAGTGGCGAACGTGCCGCTCGTGCTCGGCGTCGATCCGCCGCCTGAGCTGCTTGAGCTTCCCGGCTACCGCGTCATCGGCCTCACCATCGACGTCGACCAGCTGCTCGACATCCGCAAACATCGGTTGCTCCAGCTCGGCATGCCGCCGGACGCGAACTACGGGCTTCGCGACCACGTGAAGGCGGAGCTCGAGTACGCACACACGATTTTTCGGAACAACTCCGACTGGATGGTCGTCGACGTCACCAACTGCGCGATCGAAGAAACCGCGACGATCATTCTCGAAGCGCTCAAGGACATCGAGGAGCTCAAGAACCTCACGAGCCCGCCGCACAGGGCTGGCTAGCTATTCCTCGATGATGTTTCCATGCCGGCCAGGAAGCCGGCGATGAATAGAAGCAGCAGCTTCCACTTGGCCATCAGCGCCCCGGCGTGGTTCCGTATTGATGCGACAGCGCGGCGTAGAAGTGCGCGAGGATGCCGTCGGCAACGCGAAGGCGACGACTCAGCTCCCGGGCGATGTTCATGATGAAGAGCGCGTAGTCTTTGACGTCGCGTCGGTAGAGAAGGTTCTCGACGTGGTCTGCGGTCACGGAGAACACTAGCGTCGGGGCGACAGCGCGCACGCTCGCCGAGCGGGGCTGCACGTCGATGATCGACATCTCGCCGAACCAGTCGCCAGGGCCGAGTACGGCAACTCGGACGTCCCCGCCCGACTCGCCTTTCTTGATGACCTCGAGCTCGCCCGCGATGACCACGAACATCTGCGTCGAGGTGTCGCCTTCCTCGACGACCATCGCGCCTGCCTCGACGCGGCTTGCGGGAATCGACGAGGCCAACACCTCGAGCGTCTCCCGGCTCAGTCCTCCGAAGAGGCCGATGTCCGCAAGGTGGTCCGCGGTCAGCTTCGGCGTGGGTGGTCGGCTCATGGGATCAGCATACGCCAGAGGCTCCCCGACGTCATGGATTCTGGGCTCGTGAGCTTGCGCTAGGGGCGAGGGTCTTCGCCGAGAACGACGTTGTCGATCAGTCGGGTCTGCCCGAGATGCGCCGCCGCGGCCACGAGTAAACGCGGGTTTCCCCGCTCCGGCGTGCCGAGGGTGTCTGGGTCCACGACCGACACGTAGTCGATTCGATCGAAACGCGCTTCGACGGGGGCGACGGCAAGCGCCTCAAGGGCGTGCGCGTCTCGTTCGCCTTGGTCCCAGGCATCGACCGCGACTCGAAGGCCCGTCACGATGCCGAGGGCCCGTTCGCGTTCCGCTGCCGACAGATACCGATTGCGAGAGGAGAGGGCGAGTCCGTCGGGCTCTCGGACGATCGGGCAGCCCACGACTTCGATCGGCATGTCGAGGTCGCGCGCCATCCGGGAGAGGACTCTCCACTGCTGGTAGTCCTTCCGCCCGAAGACCGCCGTGCACGCGCCCGTGAGTCCGAACAGTTTCGCGACGACCGTGGTCACCCCGTCGAAGTGACTCGGTCGAAAAACCCCTTCGAGCGGCTGCGTGAGCGCATCTACTCGGACCTGCGTTTGGAAGCCGTCCGGATACATCGCGTTGGGTTCGGGAGCGAAGACCAGGTCCACACCCTTTTCCCGGCAGCCTTCGAGGTCGTTTTCGAGCGTCCTCGGGTAGCGGTCGAGGTCTTCCCCTTCGGCGAACTGAAGCGGGTTCACGAAGATCGTCACCGCGACGAACTGCGACCGTTGTTTCGCTTCGTCGATCAGCGAGAGATGACCCTCGTGAAGCGCCCCCATGGTCGGCACGAGGCCGACTCGCTGGTCTCTTCGTCGAGCGTCCTCGCATGCCCGCCGAAAGTCGGCGGGCGCGCGGACGAGCTTCGTCATCCCTTGGGTCCGTACGCGGTGCGTGGACCGTGGACGAGGCTGAGCGCCGACTTCGACGTCCCTGTCTCACCCTTCTTGACGTTCCCGAAGCCGTGCTCCTTGGCTGGGAACGTACCCGCGCGGACTTCGTCGCGGTATCGAGTGGCCGCCGCGACTCCGTCCTCGAAAAACTCGGCGTATCGCTTGACGAACTTCGGCCTGAGGTCCGGGGTGAGACCGAGGAGATCGTAGCAAACGAGAACCTGCCCATCGCAGTGCGGGCCGGCGCCGATCCCGATTGTCGGAATGCCGACAGCCTCGGTGATCCGCCGCGCGAGGTCCGTAGGAATGCCCTCGAGCACGAGCGCGTACGCGCCTGCCTCTGCGACCGCCTTGGCGTCGGCAAGCACACGCTCCGCTTTCGCTTCGGTTTTGCCTTGGACGCGAAACCCACCCATCGCGTGAACGCTCTGAGGCGTGAGCCCGACGTGGGCCATCACCGGAATGCCCGCGTGAACGATGCGTTCGATCGTCGGTGCCGCGTCGACGCCTCCCTCGAGCTTGACCGCCTGCGCTCCCCCTTCGGCGAGGAACCGACCGGCGTTTCGAAGCGCCTCGTCGGGGCTGACCTGCCAGCTGAGGAACGGCATGTCCCCCACGATGTGGGCGCGGCGCGTGCCTCGGGCAACGGCGCGACAGTGGTAGATCACCTCGTCGACGGTCACAGGGAGCGTCGAATCTTGACCCTGAACCACCATGCCGAGCGAGTCGCCGACCAGCAGCACGTCGATTCCGGCCTCGTCGAAAAGCCGCGCAAACGTGGCGTCGTAGGCCGTCACCATCGTGATCCGCGTGCCGTCGCGCTTCATGTTGGCGAGACGAGGCACCGTCACGGGCCGCCCATCGGGGGAGTGCGTTTCGCTCATGGTTGATGTCGCTTGAGTCGCGGCCGAGTCAATTCCCGGTCCACGCCGCCGCGTGTCGAGTTATAGCCCGATTCCCGGGGACACGCAGCCCCCCCAAAACCCAAGCCATTCCAAACACTTCCCAACCAACCCGCGCGATTCGCCGAAACACCGACGTTTTTCGCAAGCCGTGAGGTCGACGGAGCCGTCGCGTTCAGCCCTCCATCAGCGCGTCGATGTTCGCCGAGAGGTCGGGGTCGTCGGCTTCGGAGGTCAGCGCCTTCGCGCGGGTCAGCATGCGCCGCGCTTCCTCGTCGAGCCCCAGCCCTTGAAGCAGGCGTCCCGCCTCGTAGTGGTAGAGAGCGTGCTGGTCCCGGTCGCCGCCTCGGCTGAGCGCGCGGTAGAGATCGGCGGCGCGGTCGGCGCGCCCGTCGGCTTCGTAGAGTTTCGCGAGCGTCGTCGCGGTCTCCGGTGGGAAATCGACCACCTGACGGCTCGTAAAGAAGTCGATGACTTGCTCGAGAAAGCTCGTCGCTTCTTTGGGTTTTCCCGCCATCTCGTGGGCAAGGCCGAGCTCTTCGAGAAGGCGCCAGTCCGTCGCGTTGCTGCGACTCATCTCGAGCGATGTCTGGAGGACCGCCAGCGCTTCGTCGCCGTGGCCCTTTTGCCGAAGGAACGCCCCCATCGCCAGGTAGGGTCGATAGTCGTCCGGTACCGCGTCCACCGCGGCCTCGAATCGCCGCATCGCCTCCTCGAAGCGCCCTCCGTCGTCCGCGAGCCGTGCGAGCAGCAGGTTGGTGCTGACCTGAGCCTCGCTGGCCTCCCCGTCGTCGAGCGCCGCAAGAAACGACTCGAGCGCCGCCTGACCGCCTTCGAGGTCCTCGTTCATGAGTCGCGCCCGACCGACCTCGAGCCAGAGGTACCTAGGCGCGTCTGCCTCCTCGAGAAGCCCTTCCAACGTCGCCCTGGCGTCGTCGTAGCGCTCGTGGTGCAGCGCAAGGAGCGCATCGACCAGCGCGTCACCGTGGGATTCGTACTCCTCGGCCTGAGCCTCCTCCCACTGCCCCATCATCAGTGCGATGCGCTCTTCGTCGGAGAGCGCATCGGTGGTGGCCTGAGCCTGCGCGTCCTCCGCTTCGAGACCGTCGGCAAGCGCTTGCGCTTCTTCGACCAGCGCGGGGTCGGTTGCCACTTCGAGCGCCCCTGCGAGCTCCGTTTCCGCAAGCTCCTTCATGCCTTGTTGCAGGTAGGCCCTTGCTTCCTCGATACGCTGTCGCGCGATTCCGTCGAGACAGGCAGCGACCTTCGCCTCGAGCGGGCCACGCTCTTCTTCGGGCGCCGATTCGAGAGCCTTCTCATATGCGAGCTTCGCAGGCCCGAAGCTCCCATTGTCGAACAGGGCGTCCGCTTTCTTGCGCAGCGCCTCGGGGTCGGTTGCGAATAGCTTTTTGAAGAGGCCCATTACTCGAACTGTTTAGAGCGCCGCTTTGCGGCCTGCTTGAGCGCGTTCGGGATCCCGCGGCTTCGAGATAGCGCGCGGAGGTCGTTGCGTCGAAGATGCGCGAGGAATGTCATCGACAACGCGAGCGGGGTCTTCGGGTTGTTGCAGAGGTGGCGCTTGATTTCGTAGCTCCTCAGCCACTCTCGCTTCCTGCCGATGTACCGGAGCACGTCTTCGGAGATTTCCCGACTTTGCGCGGCGTTCTTGGCCTCGCTCTCGCTCATGGCCGGCGACGAAATCGCGGCCATCGCGACGACGCGGTTCGGATCACGAACCAGGATCGAGCGCGCGGCAGCGTTGCCCAAGAGCGCCATGCGAATCTTCTCGCCCGTATTCATGTCTCGAATCTGGTTCTGCAGCGGAACGAACTCTTCTTTGGTTTCCTCGGTCCCTTCCACCTCGTCGCGAGCCACCGCGTCTTCGTCCGCGTCGTGGGCGAGCGCCTCCGCAAAGGCGTCGTCGCCTGGAAGCGGTTCTTCGCTCGGCTCCGGAATGAGCTGCCCCAGAACCTCGCGCTTCAACTCCTCGAACATCGGGATGCCGGGCATGTCGAGGTCGTGCCGGGCAGCGAGCTCGATCAGTCGGTCGGCCGTCGACATGCGGGTGTTCCGATTCTTGTAGAGCGCCTCGATGATGGCCGGAGCACCGATCAGTCGCTGCTGGTTGATGGAAATGATCTCGGTGACGCGCTCCGGGCAATGAGCTGCGATGGCCACGATGGTCTCGTCCGCAACGCCATGGTTTCCGGCAAGCCGCGCCAGAACCCGATCGTCATTCGAGAAGCGTTCGGCGAGGTCGTGAAAAACCGGCGCGGGCAGCGCCTCTTTGCACGCAGGATAGAGGACGTTCTCCGGCAGGCCCCGAAGGGTCTCCGCCGCGGCGTCTGCCACACCCCGGTCGGCGTCGACGGTCATTTGAACCAAGAGCGTCACGAGGTCGCCGCCCTTGACCGGCACCATGCCGCGAGCCGCCATCATGCGCGCAGGCGCGGGTCCGTTCGGATCCGCGAAGCGGCGCAAGCGTTCGGGAATGTCGTCTGCGGGGATCGGAAGCGAAACGGACGTCATGCTCAGTTCCCCGTGAAGTTCGGCTCTCGCTTCTCGAGAATCGCGGCAACGCCTTCTTTGGCGTCGTCCGTGGCGAGGCTGGCGGCCTGGAGGCCGGCCTCCTCGCGAGCCGCGGCTCGGATGTCCCACCCGAGGCTTCGTCGAATCGATGCTTTCATCTGCTGGACGGCCATCGGGGCGGAGCCCGCGATCGCCCGGGCGAGCCTCATCGCCGTCGGCAATACCTCCTCGGCATCTTCGGCATGGGTGACCAAGCCCATCCGCAGCGCCTCGTCGCCTCGAATGAGCCGCCCGGTGAAGAGAAGCTCCGACGCGTTGGCCAACCCGACGAGCCGCGGGAGCACGTAGCTGATACCGAGTCCAGAATGGATCCCCAAGCGCGCGAAATTCACTCCGTATTTGGAATCGACGTTCGCGATTCGAATGTCGGCGAGCAACGAAAGGCCGAAACCGCCGCCCACGGTGTGGCCGTTCATCGCCGCGATCACCGGGACTTCAACGTCCAGCACCTTGAGAAACGGGGCGTACATGGCGAACGACGCTTCCTCGGAGGGGCCGCCGAGATCGCTTCGCTGCATCGAAGACCGCAGATCGGCTCCGGCGCTGAAGCAGCGCCCTTTGCCTGTGACGACCAGACAGCGCATGCCCGAATCGGCCCGTGCCTCGTCAATCGCAAGGGAAAACGCGTCCAGAAGCTCTGGGGTCATGGCGTTCCGGTGGTCAGGACGGTTCAACGTGATCACACCGATCCGATCCGCCGACTCGTACAAGACCGCTCGCTCGCCCATACCCACTCGACTCTAGCCGCCTCCTAGGGCTCGGCAACCGCGGATTCTTAGCCGATTTCTTGCCCGTCTAGCGCTGAACGGGTTAGCGGGATTCCATGCAGGAAACCAAGGTCGTTCGCCCGTTTCCGTTCTTCCGCGCAGGGGTTCGGGCCAGCCAGCCTCAGCTGGCCAAGCCGATCCTGGTGCTGGAGGACGTCTACAAGTTCTTCCGCCCCGACCAGCCGACGCTTCGTGGCGTGAATCTCACGGTCGAGCGCGGAGAGTTCGCGTTCATCACGGGCCCGAGCGGCGCAGGCAAGAGCACACTTCTCAAGCTCATCTACCGCGAGCTCACCGTCGACGAGGGCAGGGTGCTCTTCTGCGGGCGCGACATCGGCCGCCTGACCGAGAAATCGATCCCGTTCCTTCGGCGAAACCTCGGCATCGTCTTCCAAGACTTCCGCATCATCGATCACTGGACGGTCTACGAGAACGTCGCGGTGGCGCTCGAGATCCTCTCGATGCCGCAGCGCCTGGTTCGCTCTCGAGTTGCCGAGGCGCTCGAGCGTGTCGGCCTGGCGGGTCGAGGGGGCGAGCGAACGAGCAATCTCTCGGGCGGCGAAAAACAGCGCGTCGCGGTCGCTCGGGCCATCGTCCCCGAGCCCGCTCTGATTCTCGCCGACGAGCCAACGGGCAATCTCGACCCGCACCTTGCGATCGACATTCTGACTCTGTTCGAGGAGATCAACTCCACCGGCACTACGGTTCTCTTTGCGACACACGATCACTCGCTGATCTCGAAGCGCGACCACCGACTGATCGCGATCGACGAGGGTCGCGTCGTCGAGGCTCGAAAGGGTCTCAAGCAGTGGCCGGGCAGCGGCATTCACACGATGGCGGGGTGACACGATGGAAGTGAAGAGCGCAATCACGCGAGCGCGACGAGGCCTACGCGAAGAGCTTCGACTCTATGTCGTCGCGGTGAGCAGCTTGGCGGTGGCTTTCCTCTGCCTTGGGGCCACCCTCCTCGGGGTGACCAACCTCGATGCTGCCGCGGACCGCTGGGGTCACAGCGGGCGGATCACGCTTTTCCTGAAGGACGACGCCGATCCTCAAGATGTAGCGCAGCTTCGCGTCGTGCTGGAGGGGCTCGCCGATGTCAGCGAAGTGCTTCACGTTTCCCCGGACGAAGCGCGCGCTTCGTTTCTCGAAGAGGCAGACGTGGGCGCAGACCTCGGCTCTCTTCCATCCGAGGTGTTTCCAGCGTCGCTCGAGGTCGCGCTCGTACCCGGGGTCACTCGGGATCGGAGCGAGTCGATTGCGACCCGCCTAGGGCAGTTTCGAGCGGTGAGCGACGTCGAGAGTTACCGCAGCTGGTTCGAGAAGCTCGACCACCTTCTTTGGGGTGCGCGAATGCTTGCCGTGGGCCTCGCGGTTCTCGTGGTGTTCTGTGTGGTCGCGGTCATCGGGAACACGATTCGACTCGCGGTGGCACGACGTCGCCAGGAAATCGAAGTCATGAAGCTCTGCGGAGCCACCAACGGTTTCGTCCGCGGGCCCTTCGTGCTCGAAGGCATGTTCCAAGGGTTCTCCTCAGCGCTATTGGCCATCCTTGCGCTCCTCGTCGGATACCTGACGCTCCACGAATCCGTCGACGGGACACTCGCTGCGCTAACCGGCAGTCGCGTGGTGTTCTTGAGCGTGTGGATGCTCGTCGCGCTTCTCCTCGGAGGCGCGCTGATTGGCGCGATTGGAAGCGCATTCTCCGTGCGCCGTTATCTCTCGGTGTGACATGAAAGCCAAAAGCAGACTCTGGGTTTGGATGGTGTTCGGGGTCGCCGCTGCGGCGGTGGCGGCAGGAGCCGCGGCCGAGCAGGACCCGGGGGTTGCGTCGCTTCACGATCCCGCAGTCATCGAAGGCGAAATCGCCGAGAACCTCGCACGCGTCGAACACGCCCAGACGCGGCAAGCTCAAATCGATACGGAGATCGTCGGCCTCTCCGACAAACGCGAGGAAGCGGAGGAGCGCCTCCACGAGCGCGCACGGGCGCTCTACCGGGTCCGCCGGGCGGGCATGCTCCCCGTTGCCGGAGGCTTCGACGCGCTCATGTCGCATCTCGCGCGCGTGCAGAGGCTCTCTCGGATGGTGAAAGACGACCTCGACTCGATGGAGTTTCTCGAGAGTCGAGGCGCAGCGTTACGGGACGAGCGGACCGAGCTCGATGAGTCGCTCCGACAGGCACAGGTCGAGATCGCAGCACTCGAAGCGCGCAAAGAAGAGATCGCCGAGAGCAAGCGCAGCGCAACGCTTTTCAAAGGTACCTTCCAAGGGGAAGCCCGCGAACCTACCGAGAGCGATGCGATGAGCTACGGGCGCATTCGAGTGTCCGGGGACATGGACGACCTCGGCGATGGCTTCGCGCAGATGCGTGGGGAGCTCGCGCTGCCGGTCCAGGGTTCGATGCGGATCGGAGACGCGAGCCGTGAAGGCGCTCCCGGGCTCGAGTTCTACGGGCGGCCGGGGGGACCGGTCCGTGCCGCGGCGGACGGCAGGGTCGCGTTCGCGCGCGAGTATGGGGCGTACGGCCTCATGGTGATCCTCGACCATGGGGGCAGCTTCTACACGGTTTACGGCGGGCTTGGCTCGACCGACGTTCAGGTCGGCGACTGGGTCGGGATGAGCACGCGGGTTGGCACGCTCGAAGTGGGCGGGTCGGACTCGATCCTCTTCTTCGAGATCCGCCGCGGGACGCGCCCTTTGGATGCGCGCAGCTGGCTCGGACTATAAGCTCCCGCCGATAGGCTACGAGTTTGGACGAGTTCACGCCCTTCGGCTTCTGTCGGAACAACTACTAGCGGCGGACGGCTTTGAACGTCGCGCAGTAGGCCAACAGCGACTCGAGCTCTTGGTCGCTGATCTTGTCGGGGCCGTATGCCGGCATGTCCGACGCGCCGGCGCGCACCTGCCACCGGAACTTGGCCGGTGGGTACATCTCTCCTGCGATTCGAGGTCCGTCTCCTTCGTTGCCTGCTCCGGGGTGGCAGCTCTCGCAGAACACGGCGTAGACCTCCTCGCCGCCTTGGACGTCGGTCGAAGTCAGCGGAAACTGGAACTGCTCCAAGGTGTACGCGGTACTTCCACCGCTGCTGCTCCCCGAGCCGGAGCACCCATAGGCCACGGCAAACGCCACCACACACAAGCCAACAAGCGCGTTCTTCCCCATCGTCTTTCCCTTCCTCAAGCCCCCCTCAGGGCATAGCGCCCCGGCTAGGGGCTCGGGGAACCTCGGTCCCCCTTCCGACGCAAGCGTAGCAGTTTTTCCTCCTGCACCCGAAACGCCTCGGTCTCATCGCGCACGACGTCGCTGTGACAGGCCGCTTTTTCGCCTTCGGACACGGCGGTTTTCGTCTTGCTTGCCAGCCGATGGATCTCCGAGGGCGAGAGGTGGCCTCGCGTTCGAAGGATCTCCTGTTGTTCGGGGGTGAGGGCTGGGGATTTCATGACTCGCTCACGCTCGTATCCCTCTGCCTTCCCCGAGTCGAACTCGACGATTTCCTTCGAGATGCGTACCGAACACCAATCGTGCCCACACATCGCGCAGAAGTCGGTGTCGACGTCGAGGTCTTCGTCGTGGAACGCACGCGCCGTGTCGCTGTCGAACGCGAGGTCGAAGTGCTTCTCCCAGTTGAGCGCAGCTCGAGCGCGTGTGAGGTCGTCGTCCCAGTCGCGTGACCCAGGGATGCCGAGCGCAACGTCGGCGGCATGCGCCGCGATCTTGTAGGCGATGCAGCCCTGCTTCACGTCTTCGCGCTTCGGGAGCCCGAGGTGCTCCTTTGGTGTGACGTAGCAGAGCATCGAGGCGCCGTGGTAACCGGCGGCGGTAGCACCGATGGAGCTCGTGATGTGATCGTAGCCAGGAAACACGTCGGTGACGAGCGGGCCGAGCACGTAGAACGGGGCACCGTGACAACGTTGCCGCTGCAGCTTCATGTTGTACTCGATTTGGTCGAAAGGGACGTGACCGGGGCCTTCGACCATGACCTGACAACCCTTGCGCCACGCGCGCTCCGTGAGCTCTCCGAGTCGGTCGAGCTCTCCAAGCTGGGCTTGGTCGGTCGCGTCCGCGAGACCGCCAGGTCGCAGGCCGTCCCCGAGTGAGAACGAGACGTCGTACTCTCGCATGACGTCGCAAATCGCCTCAAAGTGCGTGAACATTGGGTTTTCCTGGCCGTGGTGGAGCATCCACTTGGCGAGCAGGGATCCTCCGCGCGACACGACTCCGATCAAACGCTTGCGGATGAAAGGCAGGTGTTCTCGCGCGACTCCAGCGTGAATCGTGAAGTAGTCGACTCCCTGGCGCGCCTGGTGGCGAAGCGTCTCGAGGATCACGTCCAGCGTGAGCTCCTCGATGCTACGGCCGATGATCATCGAGTAGATCGGGACCGTGCCGATGGGAACGCGCGAGTTTTGAACGATGGCCTCTCGCGTCGCGTCGAGATCACCTCCGGTCGAGAGGTCCATGACCGTGTCCGCGCCCCACCGTTCCGCCCACTGAAGCTTCTCGACTTCTTCATCGGTACCCGAAGACACCGGTGAGGCACCCATGTTGGCGTTGATCTTCGTGAGGCCTGCGCGGCCGATGCACATCGGGTCGAGCTGATGCTCGAGGTGGACCTTGTTCGCCGGAATGATCATACGCCCTGCCGCGACCTCGTCGCGTACCTGCTCCGGGGTGAGGTGTTTTTCGCGCTCGGCGACGCGTCGCATCTGGTCGGTGACGAGGCCCAGGCGCGCGTGCTCGAGCTGCGTCACGGGTTCGAAGCCTTCGGGCGGATGCCAACGACCGTTTTCGTGACGCCAGTCAGCCGGCATGAAATCCCACGCCGTCTTGTCACTCGGCTGTGGCATGCCAGGCGTGTCGGGGGACGAGTACGTTCGCGGTCCGCCGATGTCCGGCGCGTTGGCGAAGGAGCCAGGGCTCGTGCCTGCTCCGCCCGTGGATGGGTTGTCTGCGCCTCGAAGGGGTAGCTTGAAATCGGTCATCGCGTTTCTCCCATAGGAAGGAGCCGCGGCTCGCTTCCCTACGCCGGTTCAAACCGGATCAGGTTCGACGGGTTCGTCTCAGCCCAACGGGCGCCCCGAGCGAGTGGGGACCATAGCGCCGCTCCACCCGGAGGAAAAGGCGCGAAGTTTTCGAGAGAGCTCTCAGCCTTCGAAGCGAACGCCGGTCGTCGTCTCGCTCAGCTTCCAGAGACGCCGCGCGGGGCCCTCTCGGCGGGCGATCGCCTTGGGGGTTCGGACCTTGCATTCGGCGATGTACTGACCCGACACGCCCTCGAGCTCGGGGGAGGTTGCCGCGTAGACGGGGCCCTCGTGCCCTTCGGATTCGTCCTTGGCGAACAGTCGCCAAATCGGGCCGAGGACCTTCTTCGCAGGACCGGGATTGTTGCCGAGCCCCAGATTGGTGAAGATCAGGCCCGGATGGACCGCGTTCACCGTGATACCTGTCCCCTCGAGTCGCTTGGCGAGCTGCCTGGTGAAGTAGATGTTGCCCAGCTTGCTGACCGAGTAGGGAGCGAGTGGCCAGTAGAAGCGCCGGAACGTGAGGTCATCGAAGTTCAGGCGCGCGATCACGTAGCTGTTGGAGGTGACGTTGACGATGCGCGCCGCGTCCGCGCGTCGGAGCGCGGGGAGCAGCTCGAGGGTCAGCACGAACGGGGAGAAGTAGTTCACCGCCATCGTCTCTTCGAGGCCTTCGGGGGTGAGGGTGCGCCGCTGGTTCACGAGCCCCGCGTTGTTGACCAGGATGTCGATCGGTCTGTCCAGGGCAAGGATATCGTTGGCGGCGCGTTTGGCTTCCGAGAGCAGCGATAGGTCGGCGATCACTTCGACGGGCTCTCGGCCTCCGGCAGTCCGAATCTCCTCGGAGACCAGCGAGCACTTCCCAGGATTTCGCGCGACGAGCACCACCGTGGCCCCCATCGCCGCAAGCTCGAGCGCGGTGCCTTTGCCGATGCCGCTCGTGGGCCCGGTAACGACGGCAATCTTTCCTTCTAGGTTTGCTGGAGTCACGTGTGTTCCGCCTCGAGTTTGAGCCGGGACAGCACGGCTTCATCACCGCGAACCGGGAGCCCCGCGGCGAGATAGACGGCGTCGATCACCCGGGCATTCTTGACCGAGTCCTCGATGGTCGTCACCGGAGGCGTGCCGGTGCGCACGGCCTCCGCAAAAGCTCGGAGCTGGGCTGCGTACGTGGAGCCGCCAGGTACGCGTTCTCGTCTTGTTCCCGACGCCGTACGGACCTTGAGCCTGTGATACACCTCGGGCTTGATGAAGTTGAGGATGCCGATGCTGCCCTCCGAGCCGCGAATGTTCATCGAAACGGAGAGGAGGTTGCGGCACCGCATACCCACGAAGAGTCGCACATCGGCACCCGATGGCAGAGTCATCCTCGCCCGCATCCACCTATCGATCAGCGTGCCGTAGAGGCCGGCCTCCGCCTGGGTCACCGTCGGCTCCTCTTCCGTGACCGCCCGAATGAAGCCAATGGGGTAGCAGCCCATGTCGATCGTGCCGCCGCCACCCATCGCATAGTCGAAGCGAAAATCCGTGAACGGCCAGTAGGCCGAAAAGCTCGCGTCGATGCGCTCGATACGGCCAATTTCACCGCTTCGGAGGATGTCGCGAACCCGGTTCACCAGCGGGTGGTAGCGGAAATGCATGGCCTCCGCGACGATCAGGTTGGTGCTCTCGGACGCGCGTTGCACACGCTCCGCGTCGTCGGCGTTGGCGGCCAGCGGCTTTTCGCAGAGTACGTGCTTGCCCGCATCGATCGAGCGGATGCACCAGTCTGCGTGCATGCCGATCGGAAGCGGCAGGTAGACCGCGTCGACCTCCGGGTCGGCCAGCAGTGCGTCGAACGAGCGAACCGTCTTCGGGATTCGATGCTTCTGCGCGTAGCGAACGAGATAGCGCTCCGGGTGGTACTCCTCCGCTACGGCCACGACGTTGACGGAGTCGAGCCGACGGGCGTGGTTGAGCACGGCGTACGGCGCGATGCGAGCAGCGCCAAGGATTCCGAGACGAAGTGGCCGGCTCATCGGTAGGCGCTCACGTTGATGATCCGTCCGTTTCCGTTTGCATGCATGCCCGGCGGAACCGCGCGAGCAAGCATCCTCGGGGCCGAGGGGTTCATGGCTACCCTGTGCTTCCTTGCTCGCATAGGGTACGTTAACTGGATGCTCTGTGCTCCCCGCACGAGCGGTTTTCCATATGGAAGAAAGCATACAGCGCAAAATGGCGCCTCCGTCAGGGCTCCCGCGTCGTCTCGCAAAGCGCGCCTATCACAAGGTCTTAGCCGTGCCGGGTCTGGCGCCCGCATTCCGTTACGTGCAGGGCGACTACGCCACGGTCTTCATGTTCCACCGCTTCGATGGAGGCGATTCCCAAGGGTCGGGGCTCGACCCGACGAGCCTCACCCGGGGCTTGGAGTATCTGCGGAAGGCTGGGTTCGAGCTCGTTTCGCTAGAAGACTTGTTTCGCAGATTAGCCGAGGAGGGGCCCCGCCTCCGAGGCGCGGTCGCCTTCACGATCGACGACGGATACCGTGATCAGGCAGAGATCGCGGCGCCGATCTTTCGTCGCTTCGACTGCCCGGTCACGACCTTCGTGACGACGGGCTTCGTCGACGGGGCGCTGTGGATGTGGTGGGACAAGATCGAGTACGTGTTCCTCCACACCCAACGCACGTCACTCGCGGTCGAGCTTGGAGGCCAGGCGTTGCGCTACGAACTGACGGGGCCGCCGCATTCGCTCCCAACGATGAGCGCGGACTTCGCAGAGCGCTGCAAGGCGGTGAACGACGAAGAACGAGAGCGCGGAATCGCCCGACTCGCACAAGCGGCGGAGGTCGAGCTACCAGAGCGCGCTCCCTGTCGCTATTCGGCGATGACCTGGGACGATGTCCGAGCCTGCGAACAGCTCGGAATGCAGTTCGCGCCGCATACGGTGACGCACCCGATTCTCAGTCGAACGACCTCGGAACGATCGGAGCACGAGCTCTCCGAGTCATGGCGACGACTGCAGGCGGAAGCTCGAAGTCCGGTTCCGATATTCTGCTATCCGAACGGCCGCCGCGGCGCTTCCGTCGATGACGTCGACGGGGATTTCAGCGAGCGCGAGATCGCCAGCCTTCGAAGCCTCGGGCTTCGAGGGGCGGTG